>JBGSHH010000090.1:0-17823 GCA_041752355.1 Pirellulaceae bacterium
TGTGGCGCTCGATTGGTTGGGTTCGCCGTCGCCTGAGGCGATCGCCCGACCGAAGCCGGACTTGCTGCCAGCGGAGGCGAGCATCAAGCCCAACACCAACGACGATATCAAGCCGAGCGAAGCGCCGGTACGCGTCGCGCCGGAGAAACCAACGCCAGCGACCAGCACAGGCGCGAACAACAGCACGCCGCCAGCCGTGACAGTCACCAAGCCCACCCCGCCAACGAAGCCACTCATCGCAAGCGACGACGAGCCCCTGGAGATCGGCATTGCAGCGCCAAATGAAGCGACATCGACGAAGACAGCCAACACCGAAAACACCTCAAGCACGCCGAACGAATCGCTTGTAAAGGATCCCATCGCCTCGGCGAAGAACGAAACCGATCCCCTGCCGCGCCCCACGCCCAGCACCTCGCCGGTCGTGACGCGGATCTTGATCGTCGGTCCCGCCAACACGCCGCATGGTCCGCAGGCGAAAGTCGTCAGCACGCTCGCGGCCGCTTGCCTGGCAGCGGCGAGCATGCCGGAGTTGGAAGCGATCGAACTGCACTTCGATGGCCAGCGCGTGGAACAGCCGCTCGATATTTCCTCCAGCGCCATCACCATTCGCGCCGCCTCGGGGCGCACGCCGGTGGTGGTGTTTCGTCCCGATATCGATTCCGTCGCCGAAGACCGCCGCATGATTCGCATCGATGGTGGGCGAGTGACGATGCAAGGGGTGCAATTGCGATTGGAACTTCCCACCGATCGTGGTGGCGATGGCTGGTCGCTGCTGGCCCTCGATGAAATTCGCAGCCTGGAAATGGAACGCTGCGTGCTGACGATCGCGAACTCGACAACGTCCGGTGCCGCGCTGCAAGACGATGTCGCCTTTTTGGAATTGCTGAGCCCTCCGGTTGCTTCGCGCACCGATCAAGCCGTCACCAATACCAATAGCATTCCACCTTGGGTACAACTCTTCGCCACCATCGCGCGCGGTGAGGCGACGTTTATTCGCGCGGAGTCAGGCGTCCCCTTTCAATTGAACTGGGACCAAGGGTTGCTCGTCACCTCCAAGCGGTTTGCCGATCTGGGTGGGGCCAGCGAAGCTCAGGTGTGGGACAAGTGGGTGAAAGTCAAAATTAAACAAGTCACGGCGGTGATGCAAGAAGGCTTCTGCCTGATGCGGAGTCGCCCCGAGGCAGCCAAGCATCTGGCGTTGGAAATCGGTGCCGATAATTGCATCTTTGTCACCGATCCCTCCGCGCCGTTCATCGAACACCGCACGCAAGAATCCGTCGAGCGATTGAAGTCTCGCCATCCCGACTTCCAAGGACATGGGAATATCTTCTCTGGTCCGCGCGACTTTTGGCAGATCGTGCCCCAGCGCGTTTCCGATCCCGTCGAACCGACATTCATCGCCAGCTTCGCCAATGATGGGGCCAACTACGGCTTTCAGGAGTCGGTACTGCGTCGCGCTGTGATGTGGGGGGCTTATCCCCCGTCTTCGCAGGCTTCCCACACGCTACTCAAAGGCGACTATTCGCTCAGCGACGAAGTTGGCAATCCAGCGTTGGGGCGGGGATTCGATCCTGCACTGCTGCCTGATCCCTATGGCGAATCCACGTCGCCGCGCCCCATCAAATCCGACGATCCGGCTGTCATTCCGTCCGAAAAGGCACGCGTGGAGAAGCCACTACCCGATGGTAAGCAGCCCGATGGCAAGACAATGTCCACGCCGACGCTCCCCATGCCGATGCCGACGAAGCCTGCCGAGTCCGCTGCCAGCGACATGAAGACTCCGGACATGAAGTCGAGTGAGATGCGGCCCCCCATGATGCGCGAGGCGACTCCGGCTACGCCCACGATGACGACGCCCAGCATTACGCCGCGCGATTGAGTTCCCTCTGTTGACGCCCGGCGATCCCCTTTACAATCCACCTGGCGGATCGTTTCACTCGCCTTGGGGATGTTTGCTGTGCGAAACTTTGTTTTCTTGGCCCTCAGCGTCGGCCTGTTACTGTTGACCGGTTGCGGTGGCGGTGGCCCTTCGCCCGCCGTGGGCGATACGCTCGTCTATGGTCGCGGCGAGGACGCCAACACGCTTGATCCGATTCACACCGACATCGGCGAATCGGTCAAGGTAATGATCAATCTGTACGATCAACTCGTCACCTATGCCGACGATTCGATGGAACTCGTACCGGCCCTCGCCACCCAATGGTCGCATTCGGACGATGGCCTGACCTGGACGTTTCAACTCCGCGATGATGTGAAGTTTCACGATGGCACGCCGATGAATGCTGACGCCGTCGTCTTTTCGTTCAATCGCATGCTCGCGAAGAACGATCCCCTTCCCCGTCCTTATCAAATCTATTATCTCGATATCGAACGCGTGACAGCCAAAGACGCGCATACGGTTGAGTTCAAGCTGAAACAACCCAGCGCCGTCTTTCTGCAAAACCTGGCGATGTTTTCCGCCAGCATCGTCAGTCCTACGGCGGTGGACAAATACGGCGCGGAGTATGGTGAGCATCCCGTCGGCACTGGCCCGTTTAAACTCGCTGCTTGGGAACGGAAGCAGTCGATCGTGCTGGACGCGTTCGACGATCATTGGCGCGGTGGACCCGGCGTCGAGCGAGCGATCTTTCTCTCGGTCTCGGAAAACGCCACCCGCGCGCAGCAACTGCGGCGCGGTGAATCGCAAATCGCCGACGATCTGAGTCCGTCCGATCTGGCCGCACTGGCGCGAGAGAGCACCATGACGGTGCAAGAAGAAGTCGGCCTTAACGTCTGCTATCTGGCAATGCAGATGGAAAAGTCCCAGCTCAAACATCGCGATGTGCGACTGGCGATTTGGCACGCGCTCGACAAAGCGGAACTCATTCGGGTCGCCTATGGCGGCAAGGCCAGTCCGGCAGTGAATATGTGTCCGCCCTCGATGTGGGGCCACAATAACAAACTAGTCGATCGTCTTTACGACGTTGCCATCGCCAAAGAACTGCTCAGCGAATGCGCGGCACGGGAAGGTTTTTCGCTGCCACTCAAACTGCGACTGGCGGTGATGACCGAGCCCCGTCCTTACTTGCCGCAGCCCGATCAGGTTGGTTCATTCGTCAAGGATTCGCTAGCGCAAATCGGAATCGAAGTTAAGATCGAGCCTCGCAGCGTCAACCAACATTTTGCCCACGTCCAGAACGGTGAACACGAATTAGCCTTGGCGGGCTGGTCGAGCGACAACAATGATATCGACAACTTTCTCTTCTCGCTGCTGGATAGCGACCTGCTCGAACGCCCGCCTGGCGAGTCGAGCAACAACCTCAGTCGCTATCGCAACTCGGAAGTTCACCAGCTGCTGAAGTCGGCGCAAAGCGAACTCGACACCGAAAAACGCTTGGCCACGTATTTGCAAGCGCAACAGTTGATCTACGACGATGCCCCTTCGGTGCCGCTGGTGCATGGTTTGTTGCGCGTCGCGCATGCCAAGAAGTTGCTCGGTTACAAGCTGCATCCTTCGGGACTGGCGCGCTTGCGATTGGCCTATTTCGAGGCCGCGAAGTGATTGGTTTTGTACTGCGACGACTCGGACATGCGGCGCTGACGATGCTCGTGGCGCTCGTGCTCATCTTTCTCTGCGTGCGCGTGTTGCCAGGCGATCCGCTGGTGGCGCAGTTTGGCCAACATATCGATCCGGCACAGATGGAACGCTTGCGACAGGAACGAGGCCTCGATCGCCCACTATGGCGTCAGTTTGTCGACTATGTCGGCGGCATCGCGACGCGCGGCGATTTTGGTCGTTCGATTGTACGCCATAACGAACAAGTCGGCAGAGAACTGGCACGGCGTTTTCCCGCCACCATGGAACTGGCGCTCGCCGCCATGCTGCTGGCCGTGCCGCTGGGGATACTCGCAGGCGTCACAGCGGCGGTCTGGCACAATCGCTGGCCGGATTATCTCTGCATGCTCGGCGCGCTCCTGGGTGTGAGCATCCCCGTTTTCTTCCTGGGCATTTTGCTGAAGTCATACTTCACCAATCTACCCACTGGCTATCGCCTCCCGATTGGCGTCGTTTGGCAACCGATCACCGGACTGGTCTGCGTGGATACGCTATTGCGGGGCAGGTTCGATCTGTTCTTCGCAGGCTTGAAGCACTTGCTGCTGCCGGCGCTGGCGCTCAGTTCCATTCCCACCGCCACCATCGCCCGCATCACGCGCGGTAGCATGCTGGAAGCCTTGCAAGCCGACTACGTCCGCACCGCCAAAGCCAAAGGGAGCGCGCTGCTGCGTATCGTCTGGCGGCATGCCTTTCCCAACGCCGCCGTGCCGGTTGCGAGCATCGCCGGCTTTCAAACCGGAGTATTGTTGTCCGGCACGGTGTTGACGGAAACCGTTTTCGATTGGCCCGGTCTGGGGAAGTGGCTTGTCGAAGCGGTGCAGAATCACGATTACAGCATCGTGCAAGCCGGCGCGTTCTGTATCGCAGGCATATTCGTGTTGTGCAACCTCACGCTCGACTTGCTGTATGTTTGGCTCGATCCCCGAATCCGCATGAAGTAAGCGCGGCGAAGGATGCGTCGCACCGCGCGAGGGTATTTGAGACCCGCTTTCGCGCCGGTTGTTGGCAGGCGAATGTCCGCGCTGCCAGATGCGCTGAATCGGCGCGAGATTCACTCGACTATTTGCCTGACAACTAATCAGAGAATGCGCCCCAAAGACAAGAGAGAAGACAAAAGAACAGCAGCGACGGCGGTCAACGCGTCTACGCGACGAGGTCCTACCGAACGCCCCCAGACCCTCCCACGCTGATTTCCCCTTGGTTCGTTCACTTGGAAAGGATTTAACCCCCAAAATCGTAGAATCTTACCACCCAAATGGCTACAAACTATTGGATTCTCGCCAGGCGTATCGCTTAGAATAAAAGGTTCGTGAAGCCCTGCAGGGCCCACGTTCCCACCTTGCGGCGTCTCACCTCCGGCGGTTCTATGAAACGACATCTATTCTGTTGGTTGGTCTCTGGTGCGATCAGTTGGACTCCAACGCTGTTGATGGCCGATGATCCCGCGCCGCCAGCGCCCGAGCCGGTGAAGACGGAAGAGATCAAGCCGGTAGAAGCTAAACCTGCTGAGCCAAAGACGGAAGAGACGAAGCCCGAAGAGAAGCAGCCGGAGGCTCCCGCCACGCCGGAAGTGAAGGCGGGGCATTCGACGCACGGCGAGGTGTTCAACGAAGGGGCGCGCCAGGCGGCCTATTTGATGGGTGGCACAGGCAAGGTTCGTTTCAAAGTCGCCACGCAATCGCCGGAAGCGCAACAGTTCTTCGACCAAGGTTTGGGACAGTACTACGGCTTTTGGTATTTCGAGTCGGAACGGAGTTTCCGGCAGATGGCCACGCTCGAGCCTAAAAACCCAATGGCCTACTGGGGCATGGCGCTGGCGAACTTCGAGAACCCTGGTCGCGGCAAGAAGTTCATCGAAGAAGCGGTGAAACACAAAGCCGGGCTGGGCGATCATGAGCGGATGCATCTCGACGCGCTCGAAGCCTACATGAAACACGACGGCAACAAAGGCAAGGAGCGCGGCGAGAACTATGCCCGCGCGCTGGAGAAGATTCAATACAAGTATCCCGACGATATCGAAGCCAAGGCGTTGCTCGCGCTGCAACTGTGGCGTAATCGCAGCAGCGGTTCGCAGATTCAGAGCTTCTTGGCGATCGATGCATTGATTGGCGAAGTCTTCGCGGTGGAACCGATGCATCCCGCGCATCACTTCCGCATTCACTTGTGGGATGGCGAGAAGACCGAGAAGGCGCTTGGCTCGGCGGCGCTCTGCGGACAAGCGGCTCCGCACATCGCGCACATGTGGCACATGCCCGGGCATATCTACAGCGGCCTCAAGCGCTATGAAGACGCCTGTTGGCAACAGGAGGCTTCCGCGCGTGTCGACCATGCGAACATGATGCATGACGGCGTGTTGCCTGACCAGATTCACAATTTCGCGCACAATAACGAATGGTTGATTCGCAATTTGATGCACGTCGGTCGCGCGCAAGATGCTTTGAATCTCGCCAAAAACATGAGCGAACTGCCGCGGCATCCGAAGTACAATTCGCTCGATCGCGGCAGCAATAAGTATGGTCGCGAGCGGTTGGTGGAAGTACTGCGACTGTTCGAAATGTGGGACGAAACCATCGCGCTGGCCGAAACGCCGTACCTCGAACCGACCGATCGTCCCGCTGAGCAAGTGACCCGCTTGCGGATGTTAGGCATGGCCTGGTTCCGCAAGGGAAATCCCGAACAAGGTCAGGCGATCTTGAACGATCTGGAAACGCGCTGGCAGCAAGAACTTGCCGCGCGCGATAGGGCTGGCGTCGATGCGGAACAAAACGCGCGTAAAGACGCCAAACGCGATAAGGATGTCGTCAAAGCGCGCGACGATGCGCGGCGTGGCTTCAATGGTCGCATTGAACAACTCGAAAAAACCGTCAACGAACTCAAAGGCTATCAGGCCGCACTGGCGGGCGACTATGCCAAGGCTCACGAACTGATCAAGAAATCGAATCAAGCGGGACGTTTGTATCAAGCCTGGGTGCAATTCCAGGCGGGCGAGCGGGACCCAGCACTGAAGATCTTGGTCGATCAAGTCGCTTCGAACAAGAATGAAGTGTTGCCACTGGCGGCGCAAGTGGAACTGCTTTGGAAGGCCGACAAGAAGGACGAAGCCAAGCAAGCCTTGGAAAAACTGCGCGAAGTGTCGGGCGTGCTCGATCTCTCGGCCGCGCCGTTTGCGCGCTTGACGCCGATTGCGAAAGAACTCGGCTTTGGCGATCAATGGGTCGTCGCCAAAACGCCGGCCAGTGATACCGGCATTCGCCCCACGCTCGAATCGCTCGGCCCCTTCCGTTGGCAACCTTCGCCGGCGGCCCCGTGGTCGCTGGTCGATGCCGATGGCAAAGCGCATTCGCTGCAAGGTTATCAAGGGCGGTCAATTGTGCTGATTTTTTATCTTGGCCACGGCTGTTTGCATTGTGCTGAACAGCTCAAGACGTTTGGTCCCAAAGTGAAGGAGTTTCGGGAAGCTGGCTTAGAAGTGCTGGCGATCAGTTCCGACGACGCCGAAGGGCTCAAGCAGTCGATCAAGGACTACCAGGAACCCGTTCCCTTTCCGCTTTTGGCGAACGACTCGCTCGACACTTTCAAGGCGTATCGCTGCTACGACGATTTCGAGAAGTTGCCACTGCATGGCACGTTCGTGATCGACGGCGCTGGGTTGGTGCGGTGGCAGGATATTGGTGCTGATCCGTTCATGGACGCGAATTTCGTGCTCCAAGAGGCCAAGCGATTGCTGGCCCAGAGTCACACGCCTTCCATGGGAGGCGTCGTGGTCGAACCGCCGGTGCCGATGACGACCGGTAGCGAGCCAATCGAGTAGCAGGCCTAGGACAAAGGAGAGTTGGCTTGTGATAAAACTACGGGCATGAAACTTCACCTCCTGGGCAGCACCGGCTATCACCCCAACGAGCTTCGCCACACGGCTTGCTTCATGCTGCCGGAGATCGGTGTGATCTTCGACGCTGGCACAGGCATGTTTCGCGCGCGCGATTTGTTGACGACCGACACTCTCGACATTTTCCTTTCACATGCCCATCTCGATCACATCTTCGGACTGACGTTTCTGTTCGATGTGTTATTCGAGAAGAACGTACGGCAAGTGCGCGTGCATGGCGACGCGGCCAAACTGCTAGCGATCGATACGCATCTCTTCGCCGCCGATCTGTTTCCCGTGAAGCCCCCCTTCAAATGGACGGCGCTGAATGGACCAGTAACACTGGCCGATGGATCGCAATTAACCTACTTTCCGCTTGTGCATCCTGGCGGCGCGCTGGGTTTTCGGATCGATTGGCCGCACCGCTCGCTGGCCTATGTCACCGACACAACAGCGCAGGCGGACTCGGCATATATCGAACTGGTGCGCGGCGTCGATACGCTGATTCACGAGTGTTACTTCCCCGATGGCTGGGACGAGTGGGCAGCCAAGACGGGGCATAGCTGCACCTCACCTGTGGCGAATGTGGCCAAGTCGGCCAACGTCGGACAGTTGGTGCTGGTGCATGTCAGTCCGCTCGGCGATGAACTCGATCCCGTTGGCCTCGATGTGGCGCGGCGGATTTTTCCCAATACGATACTCGGCGTCGATGGCCTGGTGCTGGAAGTATGAACTACGGCCCGACGAACCATTCCTCACTGCAACGGATCACTCCCATGAAATGCTTACTCCCGCTGGCGTTGATCTTGGTCGTAACGGCGCTCGCTCAGGCGCAAGAGATTAAACGCGATATTCCGTATGCCAAGCCGGCGGCGGAGCGGCAAGTGTTGGATATTTACTCGCCCAAAGACGCGAAGAACCTGCCAGTGGTGTTTTGGATCCACGGCGGTGGTTGGCAGGCCGGCGACAAGTCCGAAGTGCAAGACAAGCCGCAAGCATTCATGGAGCAAGGCTTCGTGTTTGTCTCCACGAACTATCGCCTGCTGCCGAAAGTGGGAATGGAAACGATCATCGGCGACGTGGCGAAGTCGCTCGCCTGGGTGCATGGCAATATCCAGGAGCATGGTGGCGATCCCAAACGCATCTTCGTGATGGGACATTCCGCGGGGGCGCAATTGGCGGCGCTAGTCTGTTGCGACAATCGTTATTTGAAACTCGAAGGTATCACGATGGCGAGCATCAAAGGCTGCGTGCCGGTCGATGGCGATACTTACGACATTCCGGCGATCATCGAAACGGCCGAAACGCGCCGCCGCGTGCATCATCAACCGCAAGCTACGTTCGGGCATCGCGAAAAATTCGGCAATGATCCCCAGAAGCACATCGATTTCTCCGCCGTCACCCACGTCACGAAAGGCCAGACCATTCCGCCCTTCCTCATCCTGCATGTCGCCGATCATCCCGACAACGCGGCGCAGGCGCAGCGTTTTGGCGCGGTACTGAAAGCAGCCGAAATTCCCGTCTCGGTGCTCGGCGTGAAAGAAACGAATCACACCAAGATCAATAACAACCTCGGCCTCGCCGACGATCCCACCACCAAAGCACTGTTTGAGTTTGTCCACCGGGCCTTAAAGAACTAAACCCTCCTGACGATTTTAAGAGCAAAACTTTGAGCACCGATGATGCGAATCCGGCGACCGAACCGCTCCGACTGGATCATTTCTTGAAGCTGAACAACGTTTCCGGCAGCGGGGGCGGCGCGAAAATGCTGATCCAAAGCGGCGAAGTGACCCTCAACGGCCAAATCGAAACGCGCCGCCGGAAGAAACTGAGCGTGGGCGATGTGGTGGAAGTCGGCGGGCGAAAGTTCGTCGTGCCCCAGGACCCCACCGATCCCTAAGGCCTTGAAATCGTTAAAATCGGTGTTCTAGCGAACTTTTGCGGCCTGAGTATAATAAACCGCCTGCTTTGCCGATAAGTTCGGCAGACAGGAATGTCCGCCCTACCAACCACTTGCTCGCCGAGACCACCGCGTGACCGCTGCTTTAGGATTGCTAGAAATTCGCGGCTTTACGCCTGGCATCGTCGCGCTCGACGCGATGGACAAGGCGTCGAACATCAGCCTGCTGCAAGTGGAAATGAACGACTTTTATGGCGTGGTGATCAAAGTCACAGGCGATTCGTCGTCGGTGGCCGCCGCCGTGGAAGCGGGGCGAGCCGTCGCGGAGCAGATGGGTGGTCAGCCGGTCGGCACCGTGTTGAATCGCCCTGATGAACTGGCAATGAAAGCGATTGAAAGCCCGCTCGAAGTGAGCGCGCTAACTGGTCAAGGTGTTGTTTTGCGGCCCGACGCCGCCCGTACTACTGAGGAATCCAACGTGGCAGAGACCCCATCGTTCGCACTGGGCCTGATTGAGACGCAAGGCTTCACCGCTGTCTTTGAAGCGATTGATAGCGCATGCAAAGCGGCCAACGTGGAAGTGTTGTGCAAAGAGAAACTGGGTGGCGGCTATATCACCGTCGTGCTCAAAGGCGATGTCGCCGCAGTCAAGGCCGCTGTCGAAGCAGGTCAGGCGAAGGTAGGCGCGCTCGGCAAACTGATCGCCGCGCATGTCATCGCCCGCCCCAGCGCTGCCGTCCTCAGCCTGCTGCCTAAGTAGGCCGCTACACTCGCCCGACGCATCCGCGAGGCCGCGGGTTGGGTCTTTGGACCCAACGGGGTGAACGCCGCCCCGGCAGCTACGAAAAGGATGACATGTGCTTGGTGGGTCGAAGACCCACCCTACCGCGCTTCCAACAGCGCTATCACATTATCCCACTTTAAACTCTTGGCCAACTGCAGTGGCGTCCAGCCTTGTTTGGTGACGGCGTGCCGATCGGCACCGGCGGCCAGTAGCACGCGGACAGTGGCGGCGCTCCCCGCGAGGGCTTGCTCGTGTAGCATCGTCCAATCGTTCTCGTCCTTCGAGTGCAGCATGGTGGGATCTTCGCGTAGCTTCTCTGCGAGCGCGGGAGCCATATTTTCGCTCATGGGATGTTCCCCGATTGGCTCCACCTCCCGTTTGCCGAACAACGACTTGAAGAATCCGCCTGCTGGCTTGGTCGGTGGCACGAGTCGGACTTGCTCGGGATTGCCAAAACTCAGACCCCACGCTTCATCGTGCTGTCGGCGTTCGCCGGAACTCATGCGGGAGCGCATCAGTTGCACGGTATGCCCGCCATACGCTTCGCCACCGATGACATACATCCAATCGCTGAGTTGATTGAGCGGAATGCGAACTGAGTCGCCAGCGGAAACCGACTTTAGCCAATTGGGTTCGTTGAGCAATTCGCCACTGATGAATTGGCCATCGAAATCGATTTCCGACAGCCACATGTGTTCTGCTTCGGGAACGCTTTGATCGGGGTTGGGGGTTTCATCGACAAACGGCGCTTTCACGCACGCCAGGTCGAGCGCCGGAATGATCCGCCGCCGCTCCCAGGCGAGTTCCCGCCAGAAATAGCGAAACGTCGCCTGCGCTTTCTCGTAAGCGCCTTGCATCTCTGGATCGCTGTTGTCGAACATGAACACTTTGGAACGCGGAGTATCACTCATGGCTCGCGACTCTCGACCGAGTTTGAAAAGGCAAACGCGGTCGGATTTTATCACGGGCGATGGAGGTGAAGCAATCAAGTTGCGTCCATGCGGCGCTCCTTAGGCGCCAAAGATCATCATGGTCACTCGCAGGGAGGTGTCGGTCGTGCGTGCGTATTGAAAGATGTCGTTCCACTTACGCTGCCCGGCGGCGTTCTGGCTGTGATTGGTGTCGTCGTCATATTGGCCATCGGTATGGCCGCCACCTTGAATCGCTCGGCCCCCCAGCAATCCCATGAGGTCAGTGGCTTCGTCCATCGCGCGCTTCGTCTCTTCAGCGAGTACTTTGTTGGCGTACGCGGCTTGCGTACGGGCGGTATTGCCGGCCGCCGTCATACAATGCAAAATGGCCTCGTCATACTCGATCGACATCAAATCGCGGCATAAATCGCGGGCGACCAAACCAGTGATATCGAAATGCCCCTGCTCGTGCTTGAGCAAGTCGGCCGTCCGCGACGCGCCAGTTAACGCCCACATGGCGGATCCCCCGCGCGTGACCGTTACGCGGACACCCTTTACGCGATACACGCCACGAGCATGTTCGGTGGAGAATCTCGACTGGAAACGCGAAGAGGTTTGCGCCTGAAACGGCGGACTGGGCGAGCGTGTCACGTCACGAAAATCGGTCCACCGCAAATTCGACGGGTAGCCTTGTAGATTCGCCAGGACTTCCACGGTTGTTGGTATCGCCATAAAACAATCTCCCACTCCTTCGCTGTGATTTGGGGGCTTCGAGCGGCCAATCGCCGACTCGAAAAGACTTTGTCAGAGCAGTTATCGTGGAATTCTGACGGCGGTTGCGTCGGTGCTTGAAAGAAGTTGCCAGATTGGATTCTCGGCCTCGCGGCCTGCAAGCGTAAGCTCCTATGCTAGCTGCCATTAGGAGCAAATGAGAAACACGACAGGCGGCGAGACGGCTATCGCACGAAAAAACCCTCGAAGTTTGCACTCCGAGGGTCTTGTGAATGTCAGAAGCTAAGGGAGCCTCACTAACGCTTCTGGTTAGTGAGGGCCATGCTGACGCGCTCGTGTTAATCCAAAAAGCCGACCAATTCCTGGCTGCGGCTGGGCTGCTGCAGTTTGCGAACCGCTTTGGCTTCGATCTGGCGAATACGTTCGCGCGTTACTTTGAAGATGTGGCCGACTTCTTCCAGCGTGTAGCTGTAGCCGTCGCCCAAACCATAACGCAGTTTAATGATCTCGCGTTCGCGATAGCTCAAGGTCTTGAGCACCTTGTTGATGCGACCGCGAAGCATTTCTTGCGACGCGCCGGTGGCGGGGCTTTCGGCCGTGCCATCGGGGAGCAAATCACCAAAATGACTATCTTCGCTGTTACCCACCGGTCGATCGAGGCTAATCGGATAGCGGCTCATCGCCAAGACCCGACGAGCTTCGTCGATGGTGGTCTTTGCGCGGCGGGCCACTTCTTCCAGCGTCGGTTCGCGGCCAAGTTCCTGCAGCAACTGTCGCGACACGTTGCGGACCCGCGACATGGTTTCCACCATGTGCACCGGAATGCGAATCGTGCGGCTCTGGTCGGCTACAGCCCGGGTGATCGCCTGGCGAATCCACCACGTGGCATAGGTGCAGAACTTGAAGCCTCGGCGATACTCGAACTTATCGACCGCCCGCATCAAACCGGCGTTGCCTTCCTGAATCAGATCCAGGAAAGACAAACCACGGTTGCGATACTTCTTGGCAATGGACACGACCAACCGCAAGTTGCCTTCGGACAGTTGCCGCTTGGCATGTTGATAGTCGGTGTAAACGACTTTCAAAAACGCGACGCGGTTGGCGAGGCTCTTAGGGGTTTCCTGCGTGGCGAGCAAGATACTGCGGTATTCCGACAGCCACTGCTTACGTTCCGCGGGATTGCCTTTAGCCGCCTTGTGGGCATCGATCTTGATCTTCAACTCGCCGATACGGCGATTGAATTCTTCCAAGGCCCGGATCATCTGCTCGATGCGCTGCGTCCGCAAACCGAGTTCCTCGACCAAGCGCACCGCGCGACGGCGGCGACGACTCAGGCGAGTCCAGGCTTGCTTTCGCTTAGCTTTGGGTTGCGATTTGCTGAGAGCAATGCGGTAATCGCGACGATTGCGCTTTAGCAGCACTTCCAGGGTTTTCAGATTGGTCGGCATGCGGCCTAGAATCTGATCCTTCTCGAGCTTGTCGGTCACCGAGACCTGCACCGTCCGATCAAACGGCAGTTCGCCATCTTGCACGCGCTTCAAAATCTTGAAGGCATGTTGAATGACGTAGTCGCATTCCAGCAAGCGATTGCGGAACTTGCGGCGCGTGACTTCAATCCGCTTGGCCAGTTGGATTTCCTGAGCGCGGGTAAGGAGAGGGATCTCGCCCATTTGCGTCAGGTACATGCGAACCGGGTCGTCGGACCACGATTCGTTGTCATCCACCGATACCAGCAGTTCTTCGTCTTCCTCGACCTTGACAGTCGCATCGCTATCGATGGGGCTGTCAATCAGGTCCAGGTCGTCATCGCCATCGTCGATTTCCTCGGCGACGGGTGCGGAAGCAAACGAATCCTCGTCGTCATGAGCGCGAGGTACGTCGTCTTCAAATTCATCAAGGAGTGCGTCGTACAACTCAGTACTCCTACACTAAGTCAGGGAGCCGTCAATCGATCGTGGTAACCAGTTTACAAGCACGAAAATCAACGACTGAGGCGGGGAAGGTGGCCATCCATGCAACGTTATTTCGATCCAACGAATCTATCTACCAACTACTCTGCTCAAAGCGATCTTCAAACCAACATCGCACAACGCGATCACAGCATACTTTCCTGGCAAAATCGGCCACGTGGAAAATAGACAACCGCACGCAATAACAAGTTCGATCTCATCCAGAGCGGAGTTCGTGTGGCTTTTGTCGACCCAATCCCCTGCGCCAAAAATGTGTTGCGGGTGTGTGGTGAAACCACGGCGCCGATGGAGTCGCAAATAACCATACGTAACAAATTCAACTCAAGGCCACTGAAAAACTCTCGCAATACGAATCGACTAGGCACGTAGCCATAGCTTCTTCGCGCTTGCGGCAAGCAAATTGTACCACCCAGTCCTCGACAGGCCTGCGATCACCATGCAGTTGGTTGAAGTTTGCGATTGGGCAAAGCGTATCGACCAACGACATCTTTCCCAAACGGTACGAACAACCAGAGCTGACAATTCGTATAACGATCCGGCACGAAGGTTAGCTGGCGTGACGCTCGATAACTGCTTGCCTAGCTTCCACAGAAGGAGCAATGTCTGTTTGGAGCAGTCAGCGAGGGCAGAGAAAGCCAACATCAATACGTTTGATGAAACTTTTCGAATACCCCGTTGAATCGCCCGGACCAGAGACGTCGCTCGTTCTGTTTCCAGTAGCTTTTGCACAACCTTAACACGGCACTGTCAACGAATGTCTTTTGGCAGTGACCGGTTACGCTCATGCGTTGTTAAATTCTAACCACGTGGAAATGCCGGTCTAGTATGAAAATCCCGCGAAATAGAAAGTAAGCGATGGTTTGCCGATTTCGCCCCCGCGGGTTTCCGCAACCCAAACTTTCTAGCCCGCTAGAGAGTGGGAGCTAAAACAGACAAAAATGTAAAGATAGGCAATTTGAGTCATTTACACCCATGGGCTCGGCGCAACGCAACCTGCGCTCCTTGTTCACCTCCGGCACGAGGGTTAGCATAGATTTCGCTTTGTGTTCGCAGGTGTAAATAGCTTGTCTCAATGCTAGCAAATTCGCGACAACCCCCTATTGCCCCACGCCACGTAACCTCCCGCGACCGCCGTGGTTGCATTGTTTTGATGCCAGCCACCGTCACGATCAAGGAATTGAGAATGTCCACATCCGGAGTTGATTTAACTGGCAAGGTGGCGGCGGTGACCGGCGCTAGCTTGGGTATTGGTCGTTCCACCGCGATTGCGCTGGGCCGGGCGGGGGCAAAAGTGGTCGTGAACTTTCGTTCGCATCCCGAACAAGCCGCCGAGGTCGTCGCTGCCGTCAAGGAAGTTGGCTCCGACGCGGTCGCATTCCAAGGCGATGTGGCCGATCTTGCGGCGATGGAGAAAATGGTCGCCACCGCGGTGGACACTTTTGGGCGGCTCGATATTGCCGTCAGCAACGCCGCCTATAGCGATCGAGAACCGTTCTATTTGGCCGATGTCGCCAACTTCAAGCGGACCGTCGATGTCACCATGTGGGGCGCATGGCACACGCTACGAGCCGCTTCGCAACAAATGATCAAGCAAGGAGATGGGGGCGCGGTGGTGCTGGTGAGTTCGCCTCATGCTTACATTCCCGCCCCGCGCGCGATGGCCTACAACATGTCCAAGGCGGCGATCGAACATATGGGACGTACCGCCGCGATCGAACTCTCCGAGTTCCGGATTCGCGTGAACATCATTCAGCCTGGTTGGACCGACACGCCCGGCGAGCGTAAATTCGCGAGCGAAGAAACCCTCGAGACCGCAGGCGCTAAAATCCCACTCGGTCGCTTAGGCAATCCTGACGAAATGGCTGCAGGCATTGTCTTCATGTGCGACCCAAAGCAATCCTATATGACCGGCGCTGCATTGTTGATCGATGGCGGCATCAGTTTGCCGTGGTGGGCCAATCGCGGTTCCGCCGCGCCTGGCTGATCTTTTTAACGCTCCCGTGTTTTGTTCCTCTCTCCTCATCCTTGATTGACCGCCATGAAATATCTGCTGCCTTGTACCTGCGGTCAGTCGATTCCGATCGAAGTAGGACAAGCAGGCCAACGCGTCACTTGCGTCTGTGGAGCAACGCTCGAAGTACCGACGATGCGCGGCATTCGCGAACTCGTGCCGGTCGAGGAGAAGGCGGACGCCAAACAAGCATCGCGCGGCGACGGCACCGCATGGTCTCCTTTACAAGGCTCGCTTTTCGCACTGGGGATGTTGCTCCTCATGATCGGCCTGGTATTAGGCGCCTATTGCGGCTACGTCGTATCGCAAATTGACACTTCCAAGCCGCAGGAACTTACCGATTGGGAGAACAATTTCGATAAAGAATTCGACAAAGTTGGCGCTGATCAGCTGTATGAGTTGCACAAGCAACTCATGGAGCAAGGCATCGGTCCCCGCACGCCACCAAACTACGTGCTCATGCAGCGTATTTCCAAGTTCTATGTTAAGTGTGCCATCGCGGCGGGAATCGGTGCCTGCGTGGGACTCGTTTTGATTGTCGGCTCGCTAGTTATCGGTTCCAAGCAGAGCGCGGCCTAACGATCATTTCTTGCGCAAGATCAGCACCACGTCTTCCGTTTGGGCGTTAATGGGCGTTTCCACGTCCAAGTCATAGGCGAAGTCGTGTACGGCCACCAACTCCAAATCGGATACGCGTTTGATCAGCGCTCTGATCTGCGGCGCAGTATAAGTGCGAAATACGATCTCGTCTTCCAGTCGCAAATGCTTGAGCGGTGTGTACACATCGAACGTCATCGCACAGCGTTCCTCACGCAGTTTTAAATCGCGCGAAGTAGTCCACATTTGCGTATTCACGCACAACTGCCCGCGCCGCGCCGACCAGGCTTCGTGATCCGTGGTCTTTCCCTTAGTCGGCGTCAGATGCAAACCGAGAATATAAACACCCCCTTTGCGCAGCGCCGCCGCCACGCATTGCAGATGCGCGGTGGCCTGCTTCTCGCTGAGCAAATGGCGAAAGCTGTTGATCGTATTGAACGCTGCATCGATCTTTTTCTTCAGCACAAAGTCGCTCATGTCGGCGACAAACACACTTTCAGGCAGCTTCTTCTTCCGCAATCGCTGGTTGCAAAACGCCACCGCGCGCGGATTGAGATCCAGCCCATTCACGTCATAGCCTGCCTGCGCGAAGCGATAGACCAGTCGCCCCGTGCCACAGGCGGGCTCAAACAATCGCTTCACCTTGCCCGAGACATATCTCTCGAAACATTCACCGAGAAACTTATACTCTGCGATCCAATCGGAACCGAAAATGAGATCGTAGTAAGTCGGATAGTCATAAATATTCGCGGAAATCAGCTTGGTCATGCGGCCTTCAGAATGAATGGAGTCCACCTTCGTCTGCGTCGTACGACAACTTACCAGCTTCAAGCTCCGCCGTGAATGCAGCCATCCACGCGAGGAGTGAATCGCCGATGAACTGTCGTCGAGGATCGTCGCTAACGACAACAATCACTTGCCCTACCTTGCCACCCCGTCCTGGTGCCGTATCGATACACCACTCATCGCCACCGCCATTGGACGCAAACGGAATCCAGCCTGCATTCCACCACTGCTTTCGCACGTATTTATCCGGCTTGGCTTGGGAGTCATCAAAGTCGCCAGCAGCGCACACTTGTTGCCACACTTTCCATATGCCAACCACATCTGTGAGGTTGAGAAGAAAGAAACTGCCACCCTCCGGCGTAACGAAGAAGCCGCCATCGTCGCTACCGTTGTGACATAGGTACCACTCGCGTAGTTGCCATGGCAGTTCAATGCCAAGCTCTATTTCCGCCGTGGCGATTTGTCGCGCGGTCGCGGGTTTCTTGAGCGGCTTCCATTTCGGTTCGTGCTGCCGCATCCAGGTTTCGATTCGCGACCATGCTTCCGTTATCGTCGTCGGTGCCTTGCCTGCGCTACTCTTTTTGGCCATGCGAGAGGTGTCCTGAAAAAGGTGAACTGATGATGAAGCCGCGCTCATCGCTCACGGTAAAGAAATAGGCGATGTCTTGGTCT
>JBGSHH010000091.1:0-3319 GCA_041752355.1 Pirellulaceae bacterium
CAGTGTGAAGGCGATCGCCTGACGTCGTGAAACAGCTGGAGAGACAATCATGGATGGACTTCGCTCAAGCCGCCGCAACCTTGCCCAGTTGGAGGCTAGCGATAGCAGACCGCGCCGCCAGCCTAAAATCAAGCTTGCGCGAGGTTCCCCCCGCGTTTCCTCGCTGACGCTTTTTGAAGTTGCGCATTCAAGTCATCGTTTGTTGATACTCGCTCCCTTTGGGCCCCAACGGGGCCACCTTCCAAAGCCCAGGGCGGAGCCCTGGGTTGCGATGGCCGGACCTTGCTCCGCGAACCCCAACGGGGGTTCACTTCCAGTCGCGGCGGCATGCGTCGATTTTTGAAGGTCAACCCGTTGGTGTGAAGAGATCGTGGCTGACCGCGTTTTTCCCAGGGTTTCACCCTGGGCTGCGGAAGGTGACCCCTTTGGGGTCGCAAACTACAATACCCCCAACACATCGAAAAGCGCAACTTCAAAACTGACGCTGCGGGTTAGTGTGGAAGGGAGGCCCAAATGTCTGCCCCATCGGTGTCTTCCGCAAACTCGACCGCGACAATACATGAGTTTTGCCACTTCCCGCTCCACACCCTATCGGATACACTTAGAGGCGAAGTGCATATTTGGCAGAACCCGAGACGTTCTCATCCCCCTGGGTTGCGGATTCTCCGCCCTTCATGCGTTGGAAGCCTGGCTTGAGGCTTAAACGTTCTATGAAGGATTCTGGCCCGCGAGCGGTTACCCCACCTACGCTTGCACTCAACAAATTCCCGGTCTTTTTATCACTCGAATTCGTTCGTGTCGTTACGCTTTGGGCGTCGACATAACGTGATTCGCAGCGCCGTTTTGCGGCAAAGGTATGTCGTCTCATGTCCGAGTTTGCTTCCGAAGAAATTGAAATCGAAGTCACTTCCCTGCTCGCCGAAGAAATGTCGGACGAAGGCCCCGCTGATGTGCTGTCCGACGAAGTCCTCGCGGAAGAGGAAGCGTCCGTTCCCGAGAACTCGTTTCGCACGCTGGGACTGAACGATTCCCTCGTCCGCGCCGTCGAGCGCTCTGGCTATACCGTCCCCACGCCGATTCAGGCCGAGACGATTCCCCTCTTGCTGTCCGGGCGCGATGTTCTCGGTCAGGCGCAGACCGGCACCGGCAAGACGGCGGCTTTTGCGCTGCCGCTGCTGCAGCGGATCAATGTCTCCGAGCGCCGACCGCAAGTGCTCGTGCTGACGCCGACGCGCGAATTGGCGATACAAGTTGCCGAGTCGTTCGAGAAATATGCTGGCGAAATGCGCGGCTTGCGTGTCGTGCCGATTTACGGCGGACAGGATTATCAAGTCCAACTCCGCGCGCTCGATCGGGGCGTGCAAGTGATCGTCGGTACGCCGGGGCGCGTGATGGATCACATGCGTCGTGGATCTTTAAAAGTCGAAGGCTTGAACGCACTCGTGCTCGACGAAGCGGATGAGATGTTGCGGATGGGTTTCGCGGAAGATGTGGAGTGGGTGCTAACGCAGTTGCCAACCGAGCGACAAATCGCGCTCTTCTCGGCGACGTTGCCTGAGCCGATTCGCCGCATCGCACAGCGCCATCTTCGCGAGCCTGCGCATGTCACCATTCGCCAAGAGACCGCCACTGCCGATACGATTCGCCAGCGCTTTGTGATTGCCGCGCCGCATCAGAAAGAAGCGGCTTTAGCGCGCATTCTCGAAGCGGAGCCGATCGAAGGTGTGATTATTTTTGTGAAAATGCGAAGCACCACCGAACCACTTGCGGAATTTCTCGCGCAACATGGACATCGCGCGGCAGCGCTCAATGGGGATGTGGCCCAGAAGCAACGCGAACGAATCGTCGAAAATTTGCGTTCCGGCAAGATCGATATCGTCGTGGCGACGGATGTTGCCGCGCGGGGACTGGATGTGCAGCGCGTCAGTCACGTGATCAATTATGATCTGCCCTTTGACAGCGAAGCTTACGTGCATCGCATTGGACGCACGGGTCGCGCTGGACGTAGCGGGGAAGCGATACTCTTCGTACATCCGCGCGATCGTCGCATGCTGAAGAATCTCGAACGCGCGACGCGGCAGACCATCGAGCCAATGGAATTGCCTTCCAACCGCGCGATCAACAAACAACGCGTGGCGAAGTTCCACGACAAGATCACCGCCGCGCTGGCGCACGCTGATACGGACGCTTTCAAGTCCATCGTGGAGCAGTATCGTCGCGACAAAGATATTCCCATCGAGCAGATCGCCGTCGCGCTCGCGATTCTGGCGCACGGTGACAAGCCGCTCTTGATGAAGGATGTCTTTCAACCCACGGAATTCTTCGAGGAACACGGCGGACCGCGGCATAGTCGCGATCGTCACGACACACGGCGGCCCGATGCTCGTTCCGGTCGCCCCTTAGGACCGCGCGGTGGTGAGGCGGGGATGGAGACGTTTCGCGTCGAAGTGGGACACGTCAATCAAGTGAAGCCGGGGAACCTAGTCGGCGCGATTGCCAACGAGACCGGCATCCAAGGGGCCGCTGTCGGTCGCATTGAAATCTACGACGAGTACAGTACGGTCGATCTCCCGGTCGGCATGCCTTCCGAGATGTTCTACAGCCTGAAGAAGGTGTGGGTCGCGGGACGGCAACTCAACATTTCACGACATAACCAACACCCTGGCCCGGCCACGCCGCGCCGCCCCTTTGCGGCGGGGAAAATTAATAAACCTAAAAAGCCAAAGAAGAAGCACGCCGGTAAATCGCTCTAGAGCGATGGTCGCGTACGTCGCTTAACCCTCGGCCATTCGCAGCCTACTCTTCCGTCAGGCAATACAGAAACTTCTTGCCACGCAAGAACATTTCCTTGCCGACGATTGCAGGGGAGGCGTCGAATTCTTCGTTGAGCTTGTTCTCGGCGAGGACTTCGAGCGCGTCAGCGTCCTTGATTACCAGGGTGGCGCCGTCGCGCGAGGTGATATAAACACGACCAGCCGCGCCGACCGGTGACGCATACATGTTGCCGATGCCTGGTAAACGCGTGCGATCGATGAGGATCTTGCCTGAGTCGGCCGCGAAGCAGGTCAGGATGCCGTTGTTCGATTGATTGATGTAGAGTCGATTGCCGTACAACAGCGGCGAGGGGACATAAGGCGTGCCGCGGTCGTGCTTCCACGCGATCTTATCAGTGTCGGTAAGATCGCCTTGTTGATCGAAAGGCAACGCGAAGAGTGCGTTACCGCGATAACCGCTCGTGCAAAAGCGTACTGCAGCTGCGCATGCGGCAATGGCAGCGGCCTCAAGTGCTGCCTTGGGGGCCCTGGTCCCACAGCTGAAT
>JBGSHH010000092.1:0-7502 GCA_041752355.1 Pirellulaceae bacterium
CACCGGACTCGGCCAGCTTGGCGATTTGCTCTTCGAGCGAGTGGAGCTCCTCCTGCAGTGCTTGCACGCGAGCGTCCACGTCAAACAAGCTGACGTTCAACGCGCGGGCTGACTCCCGCAAGCAATGTTTAATATCGGCGTAGGCCAAACTCGCAGCGCTGGCGGTGCCTTTGGCGATCGTCGCGGCGGTGGTCTTGCTACCAGCGGTGAGCGCCTTGCGCAAGTCGCGGACATTAGTCACCAGTTGCTTGATCGCGACTGGCACATCGAGCAGACCAACACCAAGCTTCTTCGCCACGGCAGCGAGCGTGGCCTGCGTCTTGGCGGCATGTTCTTTCGCGCGCTCGCCGGTGATAGCGACGACGCGACGCGTGCCACTGGAAACAGATTCTTCACTAATGATCTCGAACGTACCGACTTCGCCAGTATTCTCGAGATGTACGCCGCCGCAGAGTTCCTTGCTGAACTCGCCCATGCTCACCATGCGGACCGGATCGGGATACTTTTCGCCAAAGAGCATCATCGCGCCGGCTTCGCGCGCTTCGCCCAGCGGCACAAGTTTCCAAGCGACCGCTTCTTTCGCGGCGACGCGTTCCACAACGTCGTGTTCGATCGCTGCCAGATGCTCGGCATCGACAGGCGAGCTGTTGCTGAAATCGAAGCGGAGATAATCGGGCTCGACCTTCGAGCCTTGTTGCTGCGCGTGCTTGCCGAGATTCTTTTGCAAGGCGTAGTGCAGAATGTGCGTGGCCGAGTGAGCACGACGAATGGCATCACGCCGCGCGGTGTTCACCTTGGCCTTGCACTTGGAGCCAGCCGTGAGCTTCCCTTCGCGCAAGTGGCCGATATGGACAATGAGGTCGCCGCTCTTTTGCGTATCGGTGACTTCGAACTTGAAGCCTGCGCCGACGATCTCGCCTGTATCGCCCACCTGTCCGCCCGACTCGCCATAGAACGGCGAGCGATCGAGGACGACTTCAATCGGCGATTCATGCCCGACTTCGGTCACCTCATCGCACAAGTGATGCTGTGCGACAATGCCTTTGATTTCGGCATCGGCTTCAGTGGCTTGATAGCCGAGGAAATCCGTGGAATGGAGCGATTTCTTGAGCGCGTCGATCGGACCTTCTGCGAAGACGTCGGTAACGACGCCACCACCAGAGACTAGACCATGCTTAACCATGGCCTCGCGATAGCCTTCCCAGTCGAACGTAAAGTTCTGCTCGGCGGCAATCAATTCCACCAACTCCGGCGGGACGCCATACGTTTGATAGAGTTCGGCAGCATCGTCACCAGGTACGATGGCGCGATTGGCTTTTTTCATGTCGCCAAACATGCGATCGATCTTCGCCAGTCCACCATCAATCGTGCCAAAGAAATTAGCCTCTTCGCCCTTGATCACATCGGCAACGCGTTGCACCGTTTCGCCATGCTCGGGATAGATCGCCTTCATCATTTCGGCGACAACCGGCACGAGTTGAAACATGAACGGTTCGCGACGACCCATCTGATGGCCATCGAGCACAGCGCGGCGCAGCAAACGCTTCACAACATAGCGCTGCTTGTTCGGACCTGGCACGACATTCTCATGAATCGCCATGGAACAGGCGCGAACGTGGTCGGCAATGCGGCGCAGGCGGCGACCGTTGTCGTCATCGGGGTTGTACTTCACGCCACAGATTTCGCCAGCAGCTTCGACCAGCGGACGAAGTGTATCGATGTGGTAGTTGGTGGTGACACCCTGCATCACCGAGGCGATGCGTTCCAGACCCATGCCGGTATCGATGTTCTTGCTCGGCAGCGGACGGAGATTGTCGGGCGGTTCGCCGACGCGATTGAACTGCGTGAACACCAGGTTCCAGATTTCGACCGACTTGCCGTTCTCCAGCTTGTAGTAGATTTCGCTGCACGGACCGCAGACGCCGTCGGGGCCCTGGCTGGGAGCGCTGGCGGGCCAGAAGTTATCGGCTTCGCCCATCCGCTCGATGCGGTCGAGCGGAAGCTTGATATCGTTGTGCCAGATTCCGGCCGCTTCGTCATCGTCGAGATAGACCGTGACGGTCAGACGACTGCCATCGATGCCGAGCCACTTCTTGTCGGTCAGAAACTCCCAAGCCCAGTGGATGGCATCGCGTTTGAAATAATCGCCGAAGCTGAAATTGCCCAGCATCTCGAAGAACGTATGGTGATACGCCGTGCGGCCGACGTTATCGATATCGCCAGTGCGGAGGCACTTCTGACAGGTGGTCGCCTTGGTGAATTCCAGCTTCACCTTGCCGAGGAAATGATCCTTGAACTGGTTCATGCCGGCGGGAGTGAACAGCACCGATTTGTCCCAAGTCGGGACGAGCACATCGCTTTTGATTCGCTTGTGTCCCTTGGATTCAAAGAAGGCGAGATACTTTTCGCGAATTTCGTCAGTTTTCATAATGGGAGCTTACAATGACCACGCAACCTAGGGGCAAATCGATCGCAACATGATACAGCCAAAGGGAAAAGGCGCGAAGCGGAGAGCGCTTCTACCAGTCCGGACAGCCCAGGAACCTCAGATGTTCGCGGCCCGCGAAGAGCGTCGCCTAGGGTGCGACGGTGACGAGATTACTGCCGCCGACTTCCTCGGTTAAACGAAGTACGACCGAGCCCACTTCCTTGCCGATGGCGTCGCGAAATTCCTGCGGCGTGGCGACGCGTGTTTTGCCGACGTTCTTAATGAACATGCCGGGTCGGAGACCAGCTTTCCAAGCCGTAGAGCTGCGCTCAACATCGGTGACCGCTACGCAGCCTTCGGGATCGACAAAGGTCAAACGCGGACCGTTATAATTCGGCACCGCGGTGCTGTAATCGACCGTTAGCCCTCGCCAGACGGGATCGACGACACTAGCAAACACCGGTCGCGGCGTATCCATGTATTTCTTGGACAGTGTGACCTGTCGATGCAGCACGCGTGGCTTGGCGACCACGCCTTCGCCGGCACGCTCGATAGTCAGATCAACCGTGGTACCGACGGCTAGTTTGCTTAGCTCCAGAATCAAGTCGTTGGAATCGGCGATCGGTCGATCGCCCACCGCCGTAATCACGTCTTCGCGTTCAAGCGCTTCCGTCGCCGGCGAGGCACCAACAACTTGCGCGACTTTGGCCCCGCGCTGGCCTCGCTGACGCTCTTCCAACGACAAATGTCCTGCGCCAACTCCCAAGAAACCGTACTCAACCTTGCGGCCTGTCTTAAGCTTTTCAAGTGCATCCTTAAACGCCTGATCTATAGGAAAGGCGAAACCGGCGGTCGAGCCAACATCGCTGGCGGGAGCCAACGAAGTGGTCAAACCAATCATTTCACCTTGTAAATTCACCAGAGCTCCGCCACTGGTGCCGCGCTCTAAGCGAGCATCGGTTTGTAGCAAGTTTCCATAATGATGCAAGGACTGGCGGCCATCGTTGGGGCCACGCTTGATCGTCGCAGGCGGCGTGCGGCGCGTGTTGGAAATCACTCCCCACGTAGCGCTCACCTCACCATCGCGAGCAATTCCGTAGGGATTTCCCAGCGCAATTACGAATTGTCCCTTCCTGATATCCTTCGCATCCCCGAATTTGATGGGGATCAAATCCTGCGCGTCGATCTTCAAAACCGCCAAATCGAGCCACGGATCTGCGGCAATTACGGTCGCCTTGAAGGGGCGTTTTTGGGTCCAAACGTAGTAGTCGTTCTTGCGCGGATCGCTCAACACATGATAGGTGGTGAGAATCAAACCGCCCTTTTCGATCACCACGCCTGTGCCATATTCCTGAGGAACAAAGTCGGGACTAGTGGGATCGCTCACCTCTCTTTCCAAATTCTGAGCAAAGCGTCCGGGACGAAACTCAAAGCCATCGTCGCGTAAATCGGCGAATTGGTCGTTGCGGACCCGCGCGATGGCCACCACCGAGGCTTGCGTCTGCTCGATGACATCAACCAACACCTTTTCCATCGCGGTGGCAACTTCCACCGCCGAGGGAGCAGCGCGCTCCTGGGCGCGCACCACGAGTGGGGTAAACGATGTAATCACCAGCAGGGCTGTCACGATCTGGGAATACTTCATCACCTGCGTACTCCAGCGAACCTATGGGTATCGCCGGAGTGGCATGCTAGGTCTCGCGATGGAAACAACGTGCCACTAGCCAGCGATGATTATTCTTCTGCGACTTCCTTTTCCTCGGACTCGCCTTCGGCCGCCATCGGCGCTTCGACACCCACGGCTAAAATCTTCTCGCGCAGTTCGGCGGTCAGCGCTGGGTTTTCGACCAGATGCTGACGAGCCTTTTCCTTGCCTTGGCCAATATAGTCTTCACCATATTTGAACCAGGCACCGCTGCGGTTGATGACTTTTTGGGTCACACCCAAGTCGAGGATATCTCCTTCATAGCTGATGCCGTGTGTATGCATCATATCGAATTCTGCCAGACGGAACGGCGGAGCGATCTTGTTCTTGACCACCTTCGCCCGGACCCGCTGACCAATCACTTCTTCGCCATCTTTCAATTGCCCGATGCGACGCACGTCGATACGGCACGAGCAATAGAACTTCAACGCCCGCCCGCCAGGGGTGGTTTCCGGGCTGCCGAACATCACGCCGATCTTCTCGCGAATCTGATTGATGAAAATCACCGCCGTTTTGCTACGGGCGATCGCACCAGTCAGCTTACGCATGGACTGGCTCATCAAGCGTGCTTGCAAACCGACGTGACTATCGCCAATATCCCCTTCCAATTCCGCCTTGGGAACCAGCGCGGCCACCGAGTCGATCACAATCACATCCACCGCGTTGGACTTCACCAGCATTTCGGTGATCTGCATCGCTTCTTCACCGCTGCTGGGCTGGCTCACGAGCAACGAATCGAGCTCGACACCTAGCTTTTTGCCCCAGCTAGGATCGAAAGCATGTTCCGCATCGACCAGCGCGGCGATGCCCCCCGCCTTCTGTGCCTGGGCGATGGTGTGCAAAGCGAGCGTGGTCTTGCCGCTCGACTCCGGGCCAAACACTTCAATGATACGTCCGCGCGGAATCCCTTGGCCACCCAAGGCGATGTCGAGCGACAGCGAACCCGTGGGAATGCCTTCGATTTTCATCGCTCGGGCACCTCCCAGGGGCATAATCGAACCTTCGCCGAACTGCTTCTCGATTTGTTGCAGCGCAGTGCGAAGATGCTCGTTGCCTTGGGACATGGCGATCATGGGATCAACCTTGCCGGCTTTACCTGAGTTCTTTTCCTTCTTGACCATACGACCGTTCTTTTCAGCAGTAGCGACCACGGGAACTCTCCTGTTATCGGAAAGAATGGATCGGGTTTCAAGCGCTTGGGGCGGGATACTCACCGTCCCTGGCAATTAGGTGAACGCCTGAATACTGTACTTATGTTTCGTACCCGAGTCAACTCTTTCTACAACAGATTTTCGCCACCCTTTGGACAAGGAAGGTCACAACCTCTCCCCCACTTGGAAAAATTCGCGAAAAAAGGGGAATTCTTGCCTGCGGGCAGAGGCGAGGGGCGCGAGACAGCGACCGGTGTGTCCAAAATGGGGCGACTAATCACTGTTTTTCGACCCGTCAGACCCCGTTTGGCTCGCGGGGCCTACTTTGTGGAAGCAATGGGATTTTCACGCCAAGCCGCAAAGACGCCAAGAAGACAGGAAGCAGGCATGTTTTCTAATGCCTTTGCTCCTTCTCTTTCCCCCTTTGCGGCTTGGCGACTTGGCGTGAAACCTGCTTCCTCGCCAAAATCACTGTGCCATTCGTGGATGGCCCTTTTCTGTGCTTTTCTGGACGGCGTCAATTTGTGATACGGCAGTAAAGGTAACGTGAATCAATCCAAGAGCGAGTCCCATGCGCGTTGGACCGTCGTGCCCGGTTGTCCTTCGTAGGGAATGATTTCGTGATCGGGATCAAAGCACCAGTTGAGAACTTCACGGACTAATCGGCCACTCACTCTAGCGTTGAATTTCGGAGGCACAATCCACGCTGGACGGGAAACGGACTTGGCTATTCCAACAAATTCGGGACCGCCAACAGCCAGCAACGGATTGTTTCCGATCAATTCGTAGGCGACTGAAAACTGCTTATCCGCAGATGCGATTCGGAGGACAACTTCATCAGCAACGCGCCACACGAAAGGGCGACCATTATAGTCAAATCGAACTCTGCCTTTTGTGCGAATTGCCATAGGTGCCATTTAACTTGTTTACAGGACGTTTCTGCTCATAGACTTTAGGATGCAAAACTGCAGCCTGAAGCGCAGTTGGTAGGCGGTGAATCGTTGCAACTTCAATTGCGAAGCGTCGTCCGCTTGATTGTCATGCCTCTTCTTGCGTGATCGTCCGCGCTCCTTTAGCTCTCGCTCTTGAAAACGCCCGCTGTCGCCGGCAGGTGCATTGGCTGGTTATTCATCGCGGTTTTGATCGAGTTCAGCGTAAAGTCGTCCACCGAGCGCGCGTAGCACCTCAATCCCCTGTTGCTTTGTCACCAAATCGAGATGCGTTCTCCCTTCATCTTCAATCCCGTTTACATCCGCACCGCGTTCGACGAGCAATTCCGCCGCCGCCCAATGCTCATAGGTGCAAGCAAATCCAAGCGGTAATTCATTTCTTTCGTTTCGTGCGTTTGGATCGGCTCCGTATTCCAGCAGCAGTCGCATGGTGGCGAGATCGCCCTCTGCCGCCGCATGCATCAGCGGCGTGCCATCATTTGGACGCATTTTGCAGTCTGGATGAACACCTTGGTCCAGGAGCCACTTCAACATTCCTTTATATTGCCAAACGGCGCGATAAACGAGCATGGAGTTTTGCGAATTCAGCAGATATCGATGCTTGCGCAGAATTCTTCCCAGCCGCTTTCGATCACCTCGGCGAAGATAAAAGTCCGCTTTATCAAATACTCGTTTGCCCATCGCCAGATCGCCTGACTTGTAACGCGTTTGAAGGAACTTGCTACCGCTCACGCGCACTTGTAGGTCGCAAATGGGCTCCGCTAATCGAAAGATAACGTTGAGCGAACCCCATCGCTGTCAGCGTTGTTTACCAAAGACCTCCGGCGGCAACTCGCGTACATAGCGGAAATTACTGATTCCGCACGAAGTCACATGGTAAAAGACATCCGCCTTGGATTGAACGGACCCTTGAAATTGTTGGCGGTCGATAGCGGACATTACTTGGTCGGGAAACTTTTGAACGACAACGAGCGCAAAGCGATCCAAGTTCAGCCGCGCCTGGAGGCGGGTACGCAATTCCGTTAGTTTCAGATGAACGTCAGCGACGGGGACCGACTTTCCCAAAAGTTTCACCGACTTATCGCTGTCCGGTTGCAACAAGACCTGAACCTGAAGCGGCCTCACGAAAATCGACCGATCGCGCAGACACCACGAAAGCTGCTGAGGTCCAGCATACTCGCAGTAAACGTAAACGTTCTGCTCTCTCAGTTCGGCGATGAAATTTGCCTGTTGCCAATAAGGCGCGATCCAGAGAGCCAACAGGATGA
>JBGSHH010000093.1:0-2170 GCA_041752355.1 Pirellulaceae bacterium
GTACTAGCTGCTGCTGCTGCTGGCTGATAGGTGGAGGGACTTGGGAAGCGAGGTCTTCATTTGCCGCAATCGCTTCAACACACTCTGAATCGGGTCAGGTGGGAGACTTTGGTCGCGCGGTTTGAACTGGGGCATGTCGCGCACGCCACAAAAGCGACTGACGCGAATCTTCTTCGCCTTCAAGTGCGCGATGAGTGGATCGAAGCCAGCATCCTTCGAGATGATGGTGAATCGGGCTGAGGGCTGATCCTTCGCCAAGGCACCGATGTAGTACGCGATATGAAAGTCGAGCGCGTTGTAGCCATTGCCGGAGATTTGAATGTACTCGGCATCGAGCTGTTGCACGGCGGCAACCGTGTCAAAGGGCAGCTTACTTTGATTGGCACCGACAAAGACAATGACGCGAAAGTCTTCGCGCGCGAAGAGCTCCAGCGAATGAGGCTGTACGTTCTCGAAGTCGATGAGGACGATGTGCTTATCCATGCGTCTCCTGATCACACGTTTCATGCACACGACACTTCTTCGAGCAATGGAAAACCTGTTCGTGTCAGAATTTTAGCATCGGCATGGCCTCCTCGCTATATTTAGGGATAGGAGCCAGGAGCGACGAAAAACGCGACTGGCAAGCGTCATAGCAGCGTGTTACGCTGAAATTCCGCCGCGACTGTCCGCTCCCTCCACCAACCATTGCCTGCCATGCACCCAGTATTGAATCACTTACTGCTCCCAGTTTGGTTGATGGTTGCGGCGGGATTTACAGCGTCTGCATGCCAAGCCGCGGAGCCAATTGAACTCGCGGCTAATGGCGATTTTCAAAGCGACGCCGACAACGATCGGTGGCCTGACGGTTGGGCGAAGCCGAAAGTAGGTCGCTGGCTGCTAGAAGATGGCAATCACTTCGTGCGTCTGGAAGCAACGAAGCCAGATGAAACGGTCATGCTCTATCAGGAGCTTAAGATCCCCAGCGGCGTGGCAGCGATCGAACTCAAGTGGCGGCAGCGCGTGACGGGGTTGAAGGTCGGCAAACAAGCGTGGTACGACGCCCGCCTCATGCTGGAATTCATGGACGAGGATCGCCAAAAGATACCGCCCAATCCTCCCGCGCCGGCAACGCGTAAAGACACTGAGGGCTGGGTCGAGAAATCGACGAGTTTTCTCGTACCTGAGGGAGCGGCGTGGTTGAAGTTCATGCCGAGCTTATTGCAAGTCAACGCCGGCACGTTCGATCTGGATGATGTTTCGCTCCAAAGCATCGATGCCGCGTCCTTACGCGCTGCGGCCCGCGTGGCCGCCGAGCAGAAGGCAGCTAAACAGGCGAAAGACGCCCAGCAACGTCGCGCTAAAGCGGCGAAGCTGTTGGCGGCACAAGGCTCGCTCATTACCAATGGCGACTTCGAGGCCGACGCCAAGAACAAAGGGTGGCCGGATGGTTGGGGCAAACCAAAGTCCGGCGAATGGCCCAGCGAGGAAGGCAATCGCTTTCTGCGACTGGCCGCGCCGACGCCAGGCGAGTTGGTGATGGTCTATCGCGTCGTTGATCTGCCTGGCGATGTGGCAGCGTTAGAACTCACATGGCGGCAACGCATCACAGGCTTGAAGAAAGGAACGTCCCCCTGGTTCGATGCCCGGGTGATGTTCGAGTTTCAAGGTGTCGATGGCAAGAATCTGCCGGAGAAACCTTCGCCAGCTTATACCCAAAAGGACACTGACGGCTGGGTTACGAAGAGCACCAAGTTTCTTGTTCCCAAAGACGCTCTGGCTATCGCACTGATGCCGAGTCTGTTTCAAGTACAGGCCGGGACGTTTGATATCGACGACGTGATCCTCAAGCCGACCGATACCGCGCCGCTGCTTGCCGCCGCCAAGGTGCGCGCTGAAGAAGCTCGCCTGCGGTACGTGCCGCCTGAGAAGCCCAATCGGGCCAAGTGGCCGTTGGAATTGACAGTCGTCGGCAATCGCTTGCACAACACGGCTGGCGAAGAGGTTTGGTTGCAAGGTGTCAACGCGGGTGGTTTGGAAACATTGCCGCAAGATAAGCAAGTCCTGAAGTCCGTCGTGGTAGCGATCGACCAGTGGAAAGCGAATTGCGTCCGCATTCCGATGAATGAGACATTCTGGTACGGCCAGAGCCCCTATCAAAAAGATGGGGGCAAGGAGTATCGCGCGACCA
>JBGSHH010000094.1:0-2664 GCA_041752355.1 Pirellulaceae bacterium
GAGTTGCCCATCGATCGTATTGAGCCAAAATACTTGGCCATCGATATTGCGCAAGAACAAATCGCCAGCGGCGGTGATGACCATCGGTTGCATCGCCCCATCCACCAGCCAGCGCCAGCAATCGAGCAAATGCGAAACATCCAGGCCTTCGGTGTCGAGCGTGAGTTCTTTCCAAGAAAGGTGCATGACGAAGTCTCTCCGGCGACCTGTTAGTGGTATGTGCAAACGTCAGGAACAATTACAAGAACATACAACGCAATCGCCGTTGCCGCTACTGAATCTTCAGCGCTGCGGATGCAAGTTTCGCAGGATTTTGCCACTTGCGGCGTCGATTAGCCAGATGCTTGAATCCTCGCAGCAGATCAAATCTTTGCCGTTTGGGGAGACGGCAAGATGGCGAATCCAAAGGAATTTCCGCTGGATGCTCCAGCGAACCCGTTCCGTTTCGATATCCCATGCATTTAACGTGGTCGTCACCTGAAAGAACGGTCGATTGTCGGTTGGAGGCTCGAGTTTTCCGGGCCAAGTGGAATAGGCTTGGCGACCATCGGGGCTGACGCTTGCCGCGCGAACGTAGTCGCCTTCGGTGCCTTTTGCGAGCATGCGAACTTGGCCCGACTTGGCATGCCAAATTGCCAAGCTCGGTGAGAGGATGCGAGTGGTTTCCGGATTTTTCTCAGCCGGGACTGAGTTTCCGCCGCCAACCAATATTGTGGACCCATCGCTTGAGATGTCGAGTGACAGAATCATTTTGGTCGGATTCTCAAGCAACGATTGTGACTTTCCTGCTTGCAGTGGCACGCGCAAGATTCTCCCGGTAGGGCGATCGGGCGACGGCTTCACAGCTAGCAGCATGTCGGTTGTCCCCGGCACGAAGTTCAAGACTTTGCCAATGGGCCGAACGTCATCGAGTTCACGAAACGCCTGAATCTTTCCAGCCTCGTCCCACAAGGTACATGTCGTCGTTGAAATGTCGTTGCGATTGTTCTCCGCCAGCGCAACCAATCGTTTACCATCGGGAGTGTAGGCCAGACAAAGAATACCGTCTCGCCGACCAACAAAAGTGTCGATGAGTTTCCCTTCGGCCAATGACCAAAGCGCGATACTACCATCGTCACATCCCACAGCAAGAATGCGATTGTCTGGCGAAATCGCCAATGAATTCGGGCGCATCTTGTCGGCCTTGAGTTGATGGATCAACTCATAAGTCTGTGAGGACCAAACCAAAACCTCGTCGCGAGTTGCAACCGCGAACCATTCTCCGTTCGCGGAGAAGCAAACGGCTCTCGTCAAGATTGCGTCCGACCCCACGTCTTTGGCGATTGAATCGGTTCCTACTAGGGAAATACTCAAGACGACGACCAATCCAATGACAAAAAACATGGCGATACGCGGCATAAAACGTCTTCCAACGATGGTGAACGGGGGGCTCGCCAGGATTTTAGACGAACGATCGGATGAGCCGGAAGGGCAATCGGATTCGATCATTTGATGTTTGCTAGCATCCTCCCCAACAACTCCAACGGCAAACCCACCACATTCGATTCGCTCCCTTCGACGATATGTATCCAGCCGTGCCGATCTTGATAGCCAAAAGCGCCCGCTTTCCCTTCCCAAAGATTGCTGTCGAGATACTCCTCCAATTGCTCATCGCTGACGGCGTCCATGCGCAGCTTGGTGACATCGACTTGCACGTGATGCTCTTCGCCGGGACGAATCCACAGACAAAGCCCGCTGTAAACATGTTGCACGCGACCGCGCAACAGACGCAGCATCTCCTCGGCATGTTCGCGATTCTTCGGCTTGCCCAGAATCAGCCCGCAGCATTCCGCGACAGTGTCACAGCCCACGACGATACCTCGTTCCACGCGTTGGGCCACATCGCGCGCTTTTTGCCAGGCGAGTCGCGCCACCATCTCCGGCGGCGTTTCGCGACTGCAAATGCCGCACTCGGCCGAGTCGTGCGGCGGCAGCACTTCAAAGTCGTAGCCAGCTTCGGTTAAGAGCTCGCGGCGGCGGGGCGAACTACTGGCAAGTATCAAGCGGGGAGGCATAAGCGATCGAAACGAAGTAGACTGGTGGTTTGCGATTTACACGATTTTGCGAAAGTAGTTCACGCGTGCTCGAAGTCCTGTACGAAGACAACCATTTATTGGTGGTGATCAAACCGGCTGGCCTGATAACGCAAGGAGCCGCCGAAGACGAACCCAGTGTCGTGACGTTGGCCAAGGAATACCTGCGCCGTAAGTATAACAAGCCCGGCAATGTGTTTTTGGGCGTCGTGAGCCGACTGGATGCCGTGGTCAGTGGCGTGCTGGTGCTCGCGCGGACCTCGAAAGCGGCCGAGCGACTAACTGAACAGTTTCGCACCCGCGCTGTCGAGAAAATCTATTGGGGCGTGGTCGTTGGCATTCCGGAACCGGCGGCAGGCGAGTTGCGTCATTGGTTGACCAAGGATGAAACACAGCGCAAGGTCGTCGTGGCGCGGCCCAATGCGCGCGATACCAAGGAAGCGGTGCTGGCCTATCGCACGCGCGGAGCCGTACCCGGCGGAACGTGGCTCCAAATCAGCCTGGAAACAGGGCGGAAGCATCAGATTCGCGTGCAACTGGCGGAGCGCGGTTGGCCTCTGCTGGGCGACGTCAAGTATGGCGATCGTACGCC
>JBGSHH010000095.1:0-17657 GCA_041752355.1 Pirellulaceae bacterium
GTCGGTCCCGCTAGCGATCTCTACTCGCTTGGTTTTTCGATCTACGAACTCGCCTGCGGACAACAGTTCGACGATCTTTTCCCCGGCTTGCAAGCGTTCGGCACCGATCGGCAAATCGCTTGGATGATGTGGCACGCCGCACCCGACCGTCTGGCACCCCCGATCGAGCGCGTCTTTCCGAACTTTCCCCCTGATCTCGCCGCCGTCATCACGCGTCTGATCGCCAAGCCGCAATCGCAGCGCTATCGCACAGCCGACGAAGCGTTGCGCGACTTGCGGATCGTCCCCGGCACATTGCCGGTCGATACTAGCGCCGAAGAAGAAGCCGCGCGACAACAGGCGGCGGCCAAGAAGAAACGCCTGCTCTCCATCGGAGCGTTTGGTCTCAGCACCGCGCTCAGTCTGGCGATCCTCTTCTGGCCCAAGCCCAAACCGCCTGAGGTTGCACCACTTGCCCCGCCACCGGTCACTGGCATCGTGCGGCAAGTCACCCCCAGCCGCGATATTCTCATTGTGGAAGTCGACGAAGAAGGGATTCGCAAAGAAATCGAAGTTCGTTTGAAGGACAATTACCGAGTCTTCCTCAACGACAAAGCAACGCTGCTGCGTGATTTGAAAGAGCAAGATCACGTCGTGATTAATCTGCTCAAGGATGCCGACGGCCAGGATCTGCAAGAGGTGCAAGCGCAGCGCGCGCAAGCGGATCAAGGAACCATCGCGGCGATCAAACTCGACGAAGCAACGCTCACCATTAGCACGAGCGACGTGCAAAACAGCGTGCCACTGATTGTTTCCGTGCCACTGACCGCAAAGATCACCATCAATGGTCGCGGCAGTGCAGGCAGCACGCCGTATACGTTGGCGAACCTGCTTGTCGGCGACGAGATCATCGTCGAACACGATCCTAGCGATCGCGGGCGGCAAGCGAAAACGTTGCAAATCACGCGTGGCATGGCTAGTCAAGGAACGCTGACCAAGATCGATGTGCAGAAGCGCGAAGTGACTTGGAACACGACCAAAGGCGCCACCGAGGTCCGACCGGTCGCCGAGTCGTGCGAAATCTCGCTCAACGGGCGACGTTTGTTGAACAAAGCCGCGCTGACGCTCAAGGACTTGCTCCCCGGCGATCAAGTGAATCTGGTGTTTGAAACGCAGGTGACGCGGATCGATGCCAAACGGACCTTCACTGATCGTGGCATGATTCAAAACGTCGCTTACGGCGTGAAGTCGATCGAAGTTGCCTTGGACAAAGGGGGCCAAACGAGGACGTTCGTAATTCCCGCCGACGCCACCATCGAAGCCCCCGGTGGCAATGCGTTCGATGCATTGCGACGTGGCGACACAGTCGAACTCACGCACACTTCGCCTGACGGCGAGAATATCGAAGTTTCCAAGTTGGTGGCGCAGCGCCCCACGGATCCCGGCAAATGGGCGATTGTCTGGCGGCAACAGAGTTTCGATGACGACCGCCTGACCGCTACGCCCGGCAGCGCCACCGGTAACTTGATCGAAACATTTACCACCAATTACGGCGTGCCGCGCGAGCAAGTGATCGTGCTGCGCGATGAAAGCCGCATTCGTTTGGCGAAAGCGATTCCCGACGCGCTCGCCAAAGCGGCGCAGGCGAAACAACTCATCGTTAGCGTCGCGGGGCGCGGCTTCGCCGATGAAGATGGCAAGATCTTCCTCGCCCCAAAAGAGTTCGCCCTCGATCGCATCGCCGCCAGTGGTGTGCCGCTGAAGTGGTTGATCGAGCAATTGGAAGAGTCGACCGCCAACGACAAATTGCTGCTCTTCGATACGGGCTTCTCGTCGCCGGCCGGTGGACCCTCGTCGCTTTCTTCCGCCGAAATGATCGCCACCATCCAAGGTACGAAATCCAAACCCGGTCTGCGCACGACGACCGTCATCGCCAGCGGCTCGAAAGGGGAGACGGAGCCGCTGCAAGCTGGCACGGCCTGTAGTTCGTTCGATGCGCAATTGGCGATAGCCTTCGCAGGCGATGCCGACCGCAATCGCGACTTGAGCATTGACGCGCCGGAGTTGATGGACTACTTCCAACAATTGGCAACCAGCGGCAGCGCGCTCCGCTCGCATCCGGAACTGTTCCTCCCCAATAACACGCCGCCACGTCTTACCGACGAAGCGAAGCAAGCGATTCGCGTGCTGGCGGCAGTGCTGAATCAACCTAAGATTGACGCCAACACGGTGCGGCGCAACTACGAAGACGCTAAGAGTCTGGCGGCGAAAGAACCGGAAGCCGACGCATTGTTCGCGCTGCTGTTGCTGAAAGCTCGACAGTTTCCAGAGTCCCTGCGCCGCGCGGAAGAAGTGAAAGCAGCGCACCCGCAAGTCTGGCCGGTCTATGAAATGAACGTCTGGAATCGATTCAGCAATCGTGACTACACTGCCGCGATGATCGAAATGGGACAGATGGTCAACAAACTTGTTGCGCTGCCTGCTTCCGAAAAGCACCGCGTGAAAGAAGCCGAGGGAGCGATACGCTTGTTTGGTCAATTGCGCGAGTATGCAGAACACGGCATTGAGGAACGAGGCCCCAAGCCAGAGTTGCTCGCCGCACTGGATGCCGCCGTCGCGAAACTCGGCGAAGAGCCGCTGGCGGCTTACACCGCCGGTCGCGCCGCCAGCAGCAAAGTCTTCGCAGAATTTGACGCGGAAATGCGCGTCGTCGAAGATCGTCTCGCGGGTTCGGATCTCGAAGATGATCGTCTGGCGCTTTCCAAGTTGCGGTTTGAACGGCGTGAGTTGCGGCGTTATGCGGCTTTTCCGTTCGATAACGTCGCGCAGAGCATCTTGGCGAAACTGGAAGAATAGAGGAATCGGCGGATGATGGGCGTGGGGATCGATCTGGGGACGACATTTAGCGCTGTCGCGTGGCTGCGTCCTGATGGTCGCACGGAGATGATTCCCAACGCGCGCGGCGAAGTGCTGACTCCCAGCGCCGTCCTCTTCAACGATGCCGATATTGTCGTCGGACAAGACGCCATTCGCCTGGCCGCTGGCACCGCCGAAAGACTTGCGCAATGGGCCAAACGCGATGTCGGCAAGGCGGTTTACTCGCAACAAATCATGGGACAAAGCCTGCCGCCGGAAGCAATTCAAGCCTGCGTGCTGCGGCAGTTGCAAGCCGACGCCGTGCGGCATCTGGGTGGCGACTTTCGCACCGTCATCACCGTCCCCGCTTACTTCGATGATCCGCGTCGCCGCGCCACGCTCGAAGCCGGCAAGATGGCCGGTTTGGATGTGGTCGATATCATCAACGAACCGACCGCCGCTGCACTCGCCTTTGGTGAAAAACTCGGCTACCTCACCGCCAATTGGGATGCAGGCGTGCCGATGCGGACATTGGTTTTCGATCTCGGCGGAGGCACGTTCGATGTCACATTGATGGACATTCAGCCCCGCACCTTTCGTACGCTCGCCACCGATGGTGACGCGCGACTGGGAGGCGTCGATTGGGATAAACGCCTCGTCGATTACTGCGCCGATCAGTTCGTTCGCCATTTCGGTAGTGATCCGCGACACGACGCCAACAGCCTGCTCAAGTTGCAACTGGAATCGGAGCGTGCCAAGCGTTTGCTCAGCGTCAGCACTCAGGCGAGCGTCCGCGTCGAACATGGCGGCTATGCGAACGAAGTGCCGATCGCGCGCGCTCAATTCGAGGAACTCACAGCCGACTTGCTCTTGCGCACGTCGCATACCACGCGCGCCGTGCTGACTGCCGCCGGTTGCACCTGGCGCGATATCTCGCGCATCTTGCTGGTGGGCGGCGCGACGCGGATGCCGATGGTCTTTACCATGCTCAAGGATCTCTCCGGCGTGCTTCCCGATCATAGTGTTCATCCCGACGAAGCCGTTGCGCGCGGAGCGGCCGTGTTCGCCGCGCAAGCCATTTCCGGCGGCAATAAGGCGATCTCGGCGCTCGATTGTCGCATCACCAATGTCAATTCGCATAGTCTCGGCGTGCAAGGTTTGGAGGTCGAAACGGGGCGACGCATCAATCGCATTGTGATTCCCAAAAACACGGGGCTGCCGATTCGCATCACCAAAAAATTCATCACCACCAAAAATGACCAACGCTCGCTGGCGGTGCATATCCTGGAAGGGGAAAGTCGCGTACCCACGGCCTGCACCGTCGTCGGCACCACGATTGTTCGCAATCTGCCGGCGGGTCTGCCCAAGGGATCCGACGTCTTGATTACGTTTGAGTATGGCACCAACGGGCGGTTGCAGGTCTTCGTCGAGGTACCAGGGACCACCTGCCAGTCGCGGTTGGAACTGGAAAGCAACGGTGCCCGCACCGATCAGCAAGTCGCCCGCTGGCGGCAAGTGCTCTCCAGCCATGTCGGCTGGGGCAATGTCTCCTCCACCGCCGCAGGCGAACTCGGCGCGCGCTAAACCGAGGTCGATTCGTCGGTTGAATTTGCGGATCCACTCCCTCGCCGGTCAAACCCCCACCCAACCACCCTAATGGCTACTTTTGCTGCGGATCACTTATTCGCAAGTCTCATGCCAGAAAGTAGTTGCGCGAATACAACCGCTTGCGATTTACCTTCTGAGATCTTGTAAATCATGCATCTTTTTTTGCCCTCACTCTGGCCGTTCGTACCGGAAAGGACGCCCCACGTGGCGCGTCGGTCCAAACGCCTGACCGCAAGGACTATATTACGACACGAGACACTATAAATCAACAGATCTACAGGTTTTCTTTACAAATTACTTCTGACAATTCCGACAACCCCTCCTCTTGGGAGCGTACCGGCCGCGCCGTACCGCTGACGCGACATTGCTCACGGGGCGGGAAAGGGGTGACGAGCTTTCTCTTGCTGGCGCTGATGGATGGCGCGAATGACCAGAAACACCAACACGGCCGCGATAAGACCGATGATGGTCGAGGGAATAGAAATCCAGCGCGCGATTTCGTTCAACTCGATCTCATCGCGCAGCGACAAGCGAAACTCGATATTGGCCAGAAAGGTGGAGAGCAAATACATCAACCACCACGCCAACACCCAGCCGGGCAACGAGCGATTGCTCCAATTGTGCGCATCGGCCTGGGGATCGCTAGCGAGGAAGATTTCTTTCACCGCCTGGTACGGCTTGAAGAGGTTCATGATTGGGATGAAGTGCCAACCGACGGTCCAGCCGGGCGTGAACTCCATGCCTTCCGCGCCCAGCGCGCGGGCGTTTTTATTCGCGCGAAACATAAACATGCAATACAGCACGATGCCTGTAATGTTTAAGATCACCGTGATGCAGGCGAAGCCGATGAAACTCGCCGCGATGAGGAGGAAGGTTTCCTCCGTCATGCCACCGGGATCGTCTTCGAGCCCGAGTTCCGTATCGAGATACGGTTCGAGAAAAAAGAGCGGCACCGAAACAATCGCTTCAAAGACGCCAGTGCACAGCAGCCACCAACTCGCCAGCGGCGCAAGGGTTGTCGCGGGGCGATAGACTTCGGCGGGCGCCTGATACGATTGGCCGATGATCGGCGGCGCGGATTCGTAGGGATTGGTCGACATCCAGGCTACTCCTGAGGATTGTTTGCTTCGCGAATCACGATCACATGCCAATACTTGGGGCCATGCACGCCGGTGGTAAGTTGCAGTTCAATATCGCCTGTCTTACTTGGTCCCGTGATTAAGACCAGATTGCTGGGCAAGTTTTGGACGCCGTCGGTTTGCAACTGGGCAAAGGCGTCGAACAAGTCCGGCACGATTTGCGTTTCTTCGACCAGCGCCACATGCACCGGCGGGACCAGCGACGCCATCCGCGGCTGATCAGGCTGCGCACACATCACGAGTGTCCCTGTTTCCGCGATCGCCAGCGTGCAACTGGTGATGCCGATATCGGCGGCCAAAACGGTGGCGCGTTGTGCAGCCCGATCGAGTGGTGCCAGCGAGGTCAGCGAACAGCGTGCGATGCCCGCTTCGTGCAGCAAGGTGTCGATACCCACGCGATCGAGCACCGCATCTTCCCAACAAAAGGCGGCGCGTGCTTGATACTTGCTCAGCAACAACTGCACGGCGGCCAGCGCTGCGGCATGATCGCGGACAATGTTCGCTTCACCACCAACGGCGTTGACCTCGGCGGCGAAGTGCTCGCAAAGATCACCGGCAGCGCCAACATAGCCCGTGCCCGCGGGAATGGGCTGCGTGTGGACACGATATGCTTGCCCGGCGCGGGCGGCGTCGCGAACTCTGGCGAGAAAGGAAGCTTTATCCATGCTGGATTTTCACGCTCCCGTGACCATCGTCGGTACGATTTCAGGCAACTCGCTCGGTGGCGTGCGGAGCGTGAAGAGGATGCGAATCGCTTCCACCAACATCAAGCCCGCGAGTGCCAAGAGGGCGACGCCGATGTAAGGCACGGGATCGTTGGTCCAGCCGTTCTTAAATCCGGCAGCCGTCATCGACCACAATGCCCAGGTGCTCATCACATACATGAACACCGTCGGCAAGCCGACAACCACCCACACCCAAGGCGCGCGGCGCGTTCGCCAAATCCATACTGTCACACCCAACAGCGTGAGAGCGGCGAGCAACTGATTGCTGGCACCGAACAAATCCCAAAAGATACGCCACACCGGCGAGGCGGAATCGTTGGGATAAGTGAGCAGGAAGTAGAGCGGCACCCCGGCCGTGAGCGCCGTTCCCAGCCAGGCACCGCCGCGACCTTTCCAGCCTGTCAGTTCCTGAATGATAAAGCGTCCCAACCGTGTGCAAACATCGAGCGTGTCGTAGACAAACGTCGTGAAGGCCATCAGCGCGAACGCCATGCCGATACCTGTCGGTATGCGGGCGACTTCCAGGAAGTTGGAAATGCCGTGGGCATAAATCAAATTGGGACTTCCCTTCAACTCCGGCGAACCGGCGGCGAACATCATCACGCAGCACAAGGAAACCACCGCCACCATGCCTTCCAAGAGCATCGTGCCGTAGCCGATGACTTTAGCGTCGCTTTCTTTGCGCAGTTGCTTGGAAGTCGTCCCGCTGGAAATGAGCGAATGAAAACCGCTGCAAGCGCCACACGCAATGGTAATGAACAGCAGCGGAAAGAGGGGTTTGAGATCGCCTGCCGCATTAGGCGCCAAGAAGCCGCGAAACGCGGGATATTCGGCCGTATTGCCACCGAAGATCAGCCCCAGCGCGCCAGCTCCCAAGGCGAAATATAAAAAGAAGCCGCCCAAGTGACCGCGCGGTTGCAACAGCAGCCAAACAGGAAGCACGGCGGCGACCAGACAGTAGAGCAACAGCACCACGTCCCAAATTTTGCGGCTTTGGGCATATTGAATTCGCGTCACCAGCGCTTGATCGGTCGCTTGTTTCTCGCGCGCTGTCACGAGATCGGTCTTGAGTGTTTCCAACTGGCCAGCGGGATAGGTCGGACTATCACTCGCGAGTTTAATTTCGCGCTCGTAGCTATCGGCAATACTCTTGCTGTTGGCTAGCGCCACCGCGGCATCGCTTTCGGGATCGACCTGGACGAAACGCTCGGTCACATCGAAGGGAATGTACTTGCCAGCGACGATCGCGCCTCCCACGAGCACCAGAAAGACGGCCGTCGAAGCCCAAAGCGGCATCTTCGTAAATCGCATCACCAAGCCAAACAGCATGGTGATCAGAAGGTAAAGTACCGAACTGCTGGCGATCGCGCCGCCACCGACGCCGCCACGCTCTTCACTGGGAGGTCCAATAAAAGCATCCGCCGTGACATCGGTAAACGCCACGATAATGTAAACCAAGGCCAACCAGATAAACGTGAGAAACAACAGATAGGACAGCGGACTCATGTTCTCGCGCACCACTTCGGCGATGGTCCGCGCTTTGTGACGAATCGAAGCGACCAGGGAAGAAAAATCGTGGACGCCGCCAATAAAGATCGACCCGACCAGAATCCAAATCAAAGCCGGCAGCCAACCGAATAGCAAACCCGCCATGATGGGCCCGACGATCGGCCCCGCTGCCGCGATCGCGGAAAAGTGCTGTGGCAACAGCGAAACCGGCGCGAGCGGCTCATAATCAAGATTGTCGCGCAGCTCGACCGCTGGAGTGGGTTGCTTGTCGTTGAGCCGAAACAGTCGGGCCAAGAGCGGGCCATACGTGAAATAGGCGATGGTAAGAATCGCCGCCGAACCGAGCACGATATAAATCAACTTGATTTGGTCCACCGCGAATTCTCCGCCCTTTGGCTCGCCGAATGACACGAACAATAACACCGCAAACGCCTACGCTACCATATCTTAGCGTTCCAGGCCATGCAATCCTTGAGGACCATGTCCCCGCTGTGCAACGGGCCAAGTAAGATAGTTAGAGGGGCGGGTTTAGCTACCCCAAACACTTTGAGGGGCGGATCGGGTGATCTGGCCTAAGCGATGCCGCAATCCTCGCAAAACACGATCATCGCCAAGCAACGGCAAGCGCCGCGCGATGTCGTATTGGCATCGTGGCCCCTCATCGATGGCGGGTGGCAGCCGCGCGGTTTGCTTTTGGGAGGCGTGCTGTTCGTCGGAGGCTTAGGGCTATTGGCACAAACCCCGGCGATGGCGGCGCTATTCGTCGCCTGTTGGCTTGTGGCAACCTGGTCGATTTGGCTGCCAATGAAATACGAGATTGGTCCGCAAGGCGTGACGCAACACTTGCTAGGCAAGGCGCGGCGCGTTCCCTGGTCGGCAATTGGCAGGATCGAGCGACGACCTGGCGGCGTCATTCTGCTCCGTGACTATCAACCGCAACCTCTCGATAGCCTGCGCGGGTTATATTTGCCGTTCGGCAAGCAGAAGCCGGATATCCTCTCAATCTGCGAATTCTACCTGGCGGGACGAGCCAATTAGCTCGCCTTAAAGCACGCCACCAAATGCTGCTGCCCCTCCAATTGCGGCGGTTTGTCGCGGCAGAACGCCTCGCCGATCGGGCAGCGATCGGCAAAAGGGCAGCCGGGATAGAATCGATCCGGCGAGGGAACTTCGCCTTGCAAAATGACGCGTCTGCGCTGTGCTTCCGCGACCGGATCAGGCAGTGGCACCGCCGACAGCAACGCCTGCGTGTAAGGATGTTTGGGGTTGGTATAGATCTGTTCGGCAGCGGCCAGTTCCACGATCCGACCAAGATACATCACACCGACTCGATCGGCGATATGCCGCACGACCGCCAGTTGATGCGAGATGAAAATGTAGGACAGACCCAACTGCTGCTGCAAATCTTGCAACAGGTTAATCACTTGTGCTTGAATCGAAACATCGAGCGCCGAAACTGGTTCATCGCAAATAATCAAATCGGGCTGCACCGCCAGCGCGCGGGCGATGCCGATGCGCTGCCGCTGTCCGCCGGAGAATTCGTGTGGGTAACGATTGACGTATTTCGGATTGAGGCCGACCAGGTCCATCAACCGCATCACTTCTAATTGGCGATCACGGGCAGCGAAGAGGCCGAAGATGCGCATTGGTTCGGCGATGATGTTGCCGACGGTCATGCGAGGATTGAGCGAAGCGAAGGGATCTTGAAAGATCATCTGCATCTGGCGACGATATGGTCGCATGCCCGCTTCGCCGAGTTGGTCGATCCGCTCCCCTTCCAGATAAACTTCACCGCTGGTGGGCCGAATAAGATTCAAAATGCCGCGCGCCAATGTCGATTTGCCGCAGCCCGATTCGCCCACGATGCAGAGCGTCTCGCCTGCCGCAAGATCGAAACTCACGCCGTCGACCGCCCGCACCACTCCGGACTTGCCTGTGAACAAACCCCCGCGATGAAAGGGGAAATGCACGCGCAAGTCCCGCACCGTGAGCAGGGGTGAACCACTCTTCGTGTTCTTTGATGTTCCTGTCGCCAACATCGATTCAGCCATGCGCCACCTCCGCCTTGATCGGTTGCACTTGAGTGATATCGACGTAGCACGCAAAACGGCCTTGATCCGGACGAGGTGTCAATGGCGGCGCGGTCAATTCGCATTGCGCAAGCTTATACGGGCAGCGAGGATGAAACGAGCAGCCACTAGGCATGCGGGCGAGGTCAGGCGGCTGCCCTTCCACCACTTGCAAGCGATTTCCGCTCGGCGCGTCCCAGCGCGGCATCGATTCGATCAGCCCTTGCGTGTACGGATGGCGCGGATCGGCGAAAAGTGGTCCGGCGGCGCTTTGCTCGACGATCTTGCCGCCGTACATCACGCAAACCTGGTGACAAGCGGTGGCCACCACTCCCAGATCGTGCGTGATCAGGATGATGGCGGTCCCTTGCTTGTGCTGCAATTCTTTCATCAGGTCGAGTATCTGCGCTTGAATTGTCACATCGAGCGCGGTGGTCGGTTCGTCGGCGATCAACACATCGGGCTCGCACGACAACGCCATGGCGATCATTACGCGCTGCCGCATGCCACCGGAAAATTGATGCGGATACTCATGGATGCGTTGCGCTGCACCCGGAATGCCGACTCGTTCGAGCATTCCGATAGCGTGATGAATCGCCTGCTTGTGCGAGTAGCCCCGATGCAAGCGCGTGACTTCGGTAAGTTGTTCTTCGACGGTGAGAAACGGATTGAGCGCCGTCATCGGGTCTTGAAAGATCATGGCGATCCGATCCCCGCGAATCTTGCTCAACTGCCGACGGTTCATCGTCAGCAAGTCTTGCTGCTGGAACATCGCCCGACCCTTGGGAATCCTGCCGGGCGGTTGCGGAATCAGTCCCATAATGGCCAGATTGGTGACCGACTTGCCGGAGCCTGACTCACCGACGATACCCAGTGTTTCGCCGCGCCGCACCTGAAACGACACACCGCTGACCGCGCGCACTATTCCTTCGTCGGTATGAAACTCGACATGCAGATCATCGACATTCAATACGGTTTCTGACATAGCATTCCTTGTAGACTACGCCAATGCCTCGCGCAGTTGTTCCAGATATTTCGGACACTCCTCACGCGGGTTGCCTTTCTCCTCATACTCCAGCACCAAATAGCCGCGGTAATGGGCGTCGCGCAGAATCTTGGCGATCCGTTTGAAGTCGGTCTCTTTCTTCTTACCATCGGGACCGGAGACAACCACTTTCACTTGCACATTCAGCGCATAAGGCGCGACTTTCGCCATTTCGGCATAGACATCTTCGCTATGAAAATTGCCCGTGTCGAGATTCACGCCAAACCAAGGACTCTGCACATCGCGAACAAAACGCATGAGTCCTTCCGCCGTGGCGGTCGGTCCACCATGATTCTCCAGCGCTAAATGCACGCCATGCTGGCCGGCGTATTCGCAGCATTCCTCGATCGCCGACACCATCAACGAATGCGACTGCGCAGGCTTGATGTCGGGCTTATCGTGGCCAGCGAAAATGCGAATCACCGGCGCGCCCAACATCTCGGCGTTGTCGATCCAGCGTTTGACCGATGCAATTTGCTCTTGCCGTTTGTCGCCAGCGGGAAAGCCAAAATCATTGCCGACCGCCGTGCCGGAAACATCAAGGCCCAACTGAAAGCATTGCTTGCGAAGCGCTCGCAAGTACTCCGGCGGCACCGGCGTGGGGAAATAGTAGGAGGTCAACTCCGTCCCCTCGAGTCCAAATTTGGCGCAATCATTGATAAAGTCCGGCAATGTCAGCTTGTCGTCCTTGGCCGCGAACAAATCGCGATAACTATATGCCGCCAAACTTAGTTTGAATTTCGGCTCGCCATTACGGGCGATCGGTTCAATGGCCTGTGCGGTAACGGCACCCAAGCTAGCAGCGCCGGCGGCGAGCAAAAAATCACGACGTTGTAGCGACATAGATGGCACCATCAAGTTGGGTGGGAGCGAATCGGCGTGGAGAGTAAGGCCCTATTGTCACGTCTGGGCGGGGTGGATGCAACAGATGCTCCGCATGCCGCGGGCGTCTTACGAGCGTGCGGTCGCACTCACGGAATTTTGTCGCGCATCGCGCTACTTCGTAGAAGCGCCACGCGTTGACGGCTACACCCGCGCTGGCGCTTTTTAAAGTTGCGCTCTCAAGTCATCGTTGGTCGATACTCGCGCTCTTGAGGCCCCAACGGGGCCACCTTCCAAAGCCCAGGGCGCAGCCCTGGGTAGTAGTAGCGATCGCCCAACTTTTCTCCGCGAACCCCAACGGGGGTTCACTTCCCGTGGCGGCGTCATGCGCCGATTTTTGAAGGTCACCCCGTTGGGGTGAAGAGATCGTGGTTGACCGCGTTTTTCCCAGGGTTTCACCCTGGGCTGCGGAAGGTGACCCCTTTGGGGTCGCAAACTACGAATGCCCAACACATCGAAAAGCGCAACTTCAAAACTCGCGCGTCGGCTTGGAGCTGCAAAATTGCTAGCAACCACGAAGCTTTCCACGGCAAGGCGACATTCTCCTGTTTCCGCTCTTTACGCGTTCGCCCGAAAAACGCTACCATGCCACCGCAACTATCGGCTCAGGTGCCAACAAGGGAGTGCTGGCCATGCATCAGGTGGCTCTATTACTAACCGTCGCCGTACTAGGAGTCGACTACGGTTGGCAGCCCGGTGAAGACGGGCAACTCGAATACATCATCCAGATCGAACCCGAGCTGCTGGACACGCTGCGCGAAGGGAAAGTCGATCTGCTGTCTGAAATTCCCGAAGAACTGCACGGCGTCAAGCGCTTTCGCATCCGTGTTGGCAAAGGCCCCGTACCGCAAAAGGGTCTCGAAGAAGCGAAGGCTTCCGGCCAATTGAATACTGGACAATTAAATACTGGACAAGGCGCAGCCAATCAACAGCCTGCGCTTTCCGGCGATCCGCGAGCGCGCAACGCGGTGAATAAAGGTGGCGGCGCCTTTCCAGCCGCGACCCAACAACCCGGCGCGCAACAATTCCCTACCAACAATCAGCCAGGCAGCAAAGTGCTGAATCCTCCGGGGCCGTTGAACTTGGGCGATCCGCCGCTCCCCGATAACGGCGATCGATTCACAGGCGGCGGCACCTTTCCCGCCGTGGGACGCACGCCAGGGATCAATCGCAATGTCTCGCTGCCCCTGGATGAGCGCAATGCGTCTGGCCAGCCGAATGCGCAACCCAACGCCCAGCCCAACACACAGCCCCCTGCCAATAACGGTGCCTTTCCGCCAGCAACGCAAAACCAAAACGAGCGTTTTCCCAACAACACTGGTAATCAATGGACCAATGCCAACGATCCGCGCAACACCAATCCCGCAGACAATCCTGGCGTCGCTCCCGTGAACGATCCCCGCTATCGCGATCCGAACACGGGCTTGCCTGAGATTCGTCGCGATAGCACGACCGATCCCCGTTATGCTGGCGTGCCGTATCGCAATGACGCTTGGGACCCGCGCGATCCTCGCTCGCAACCGCTACGCGATCCGGACTACAACCGTTACGGTCCCGATCCACGCGACTACGCCTACAACAATCCCTACAACCGCCAGGTAGACTATCGCGAAGTAGCTTCGACCCGCGGAGCGCCGTTGCCTCCGCCACCAGCGGCGACTACGCCACCGACCACTAACACAGCAGCCACCACACCGCCCCCACCGGCCGCTTCGCTTTCCAAGGTGGACGCAAGCAATCGGTTGTCGGATTCCCCCAAGGAACAGCCTTGGCTGCCGCTGACGTTCACCGCGATGCTTTTATTCGCGTCCGTCGGTTTGAATTTCTATCTCGGCTGGATCGCGAATGGGATTTATCTCCGCTATCGAGCCTTGTTGATGGAAGTACGCAACGTCCGCGCGGCAGTCGCATAAAAGGCCCAGCAAAGCCAAACTAAAGAGAGACGGCCAGTGAAAGCTGGTCGTTTTTTCGTTATGGTAGGATAAATCTCCCAATCCGTTCCTTGATTTGTGGAACGATTGATGACGATGCTTGACCATATCCTAGAGTAATTCGATAGGACGGCGTCTATCGACAAGTCCCTATCCGGAGCTTCACTCATGGTGCGACCTGCATTCTTTCGGCAAACGCGCTGGCTGAGAGGTGCTTGACACAACGGCCCGGTTACTCCAACGAAGCATTAAATGAACCCTTGAGAAACTCCCTTCTTAATATGGTCTTCCGTGAATACTTTGCGGCCAATCGAGGCGATCCTGTTGGCGTGCAAATCACGGACGTGGTCGGGGACACAGTGCAACTTCGTGTGACGTTTCTCTCCGGCCATCGCTATTGCTGCGCCGAACCAGGGTGTCATTTTGGACCACATTGGAATCGGCCCAGGCAAATCGCATCCAAGCACTACGTGGCACTGCCGCGTAATCTGAAGGTTTGCTTTCACGGTGTTGTGGAGGCTGGGGCGAAGTTAGAATGTTGCCCGATTCCGAGTGAAGCTGACGAGTTTCACTACGTTCTTGATGAAACGGCACAATCTCTAGATCAATTTTAGAGGTAAACAGAACGCACGCGCAACGAAACATGTCCGTGCCCGTGTCACCTACACGCTCTGCCGCGATGTCGTTTGACGACCCACGCCAAGGATACGCGCCTAACTTCGCCCATAAGGCCCACAGTTCGAAGCACGCGCTGCTCCGCATCCAAGCGGAATCACGACGGAGCATTAGATGAGTACGACACGAGCCTCGTTGACTCGGCGGGTTAACATGGAATTCCGAGGGCAGCGAGGTTGCGATTGTGCCAGTGGCTCAGCGTAGCCAGCGAGAGCATGGCGCCGATTGCCGCCCAGGCCATATCCCACTGGGCGTCCCAGATATCCCCTTGATGGCCGAGAAAGGCATCGGCATTGTCACCGGACATCACCGTGGCGCGCCATTCCAATAGTTCAAAGAAGGCGCTGAACGCCAGGCAACTCGTCAACACGAAATACACCAACCACGGACCGCGACGGACGGGCGAGCAACGAACAAAGATTTCGCGAAAGATGATCGCCGGCACAAACCCTTGCATGAAGTGGCCGAAACGGTCGTAGTGATTTCGTTCGGTGCCCATAACATTCTTGAGCCACAATCCTACCGGCATCTCTTCATAGGTCCAGTATCCGCCCGCAATCAACACCAACGCGTGCAAAACCAACAGGCGGTAGAGCAGCGGCGTTAGCTCAAACCATTTGCGACTCACGACCAGCAGCGGCACACCCACGACCACCCAGCCCGCATCGAGCAACCAGTTAACGCGATCCTCGGTCATCGCGAAGGTGAACAGCGACACCACCGCGGTCAGCCCCACCAGGAGAGTGAACTCGTACTGTTTTATAAGGTTTTTCATTAGGCCTTAACCACGTTACGCACCACCTTCTCCGCCTCATGATTGACGAGCAAACCTGGATCTATTTCGCGGGCGTAACAAGCTGCGACATCGAAGTGTTGTTTGCCGAGCGCCATGCTCAGCAAGTCACCTGCGGAAAGCGTCATGCGACCGGCGCGGCGCGTCAATTGAAAGGACATCCCCTCGACGCCGTCGTAAGCTCGATAGACCACTTCCGTGCATACGAGCCGATCGGCACGCGTGAAATCGAAGCCGAAGTCGTACGGCTTGCCCTCGTGGAAGATGCCGCGCGCGAGCGCCTCATCGATCTTGCCAGGCGAAAGCTGCGGACGCAGTACCACGACCGAATCGGTGCTGCACGGCGAACGCAACGAACGAAACAGCACGCCATCTTTCATGGCTTCCAGCACGCGATGAGGTTCCTCCGCATCACACGATTGCAAACGCAACCAACGCGGCTCGACGTTGGCATGACGCGCCAGCCCACGCGCTTCGATATCATCGAGACCTCCCAGGTATAGCGCCGCATGCGGCCAATGCCCGGGCAAAAAGTAGTTGGTCAAGGCGAATTCTCGCCGCGATACAATCACATCGCCCGGCACGAGAGCGCCGCGTAACTGCGTCACAATCGCCAGTGGAATGCCGGGCCGATGCCACGGCTTGACATAGATATACGCGACCAAATCACCCGCCAGCTTTTGTAAGCCATACATGGCGCGAAACAGCAAATCGCGATGGATGCCTGTCACGACTTGTCGCGTGCGCACGCGCAATCTTGCGGTGGCGTAGCGTTGCGTGGAGATATCTAATCGCGGTTGCAGCGCTTCGATGATCGCCAACATGTCGGCGAGTAGCGGTTCACGCGCGGCGGCGGCGCGCAGTTCCGTTTGGTTCTGCTTCCAGAACTCCAAAGCGTGGTACAGATGCCAGACATGCAGGGGCCGCGTGAGCGATTCCTGCACGGTATCGTAAATTCCCTCAGGAATGCCGAAGCTTGGTTCAGCTTCGTTCAGCTTTTGGCGAATGACCGGTTCGGCATGAAAGTGATCGCGCAGAAAGCGTGCGCCATCAATCAAGGTTACCGCGCCTGCAAAGCCAACCAAGAAAATCGCGTTGTGCTGTGACTCAGCGCGTTCGATCTTCTCATGCAGCGATTGTACGACTTCCAACAGTGCACAACGGGCTTGCCAATAGGAAATGAGCAGGTGCCGCAACTGCTCTTCTTCGGTCGGTTGAAAATAGCCCCGGGTCCGCGCTACCGAGGATTGCCCCAGAATGAGCGCCCCTTGTTGCAATTCTTGAAAATAACGCGCCACCGTGGCGACAGTCCGCGCAGCGGCGATGAGTTCGCCATCGAACAGGCTACAAGATGGTGAATCGACCATGAACCACACTCCGCATGACAAGCGAGACGATGCGCCTCGAGCATAGCTATCTAGCCCGCTGCGGCCGAGCATCAGGCGCGCTGAGCCGACGCTGTCTATTCGACATCCGCCAGCAAACATAAGATAGGGTGCTAGCGACTTTGCCACAAATGCCTTTTGCTGACGACCTCCTCATGTTTATTTCGCGCCGTCATTGGATGCTTTCGATTCTCGGTTCTGCCAGCATGCTCAGCGGCTGCGGCTCCGCTAACAAGTCGGCGGTCGAAAAGAAGAACCGTTCTCCATTGGTGGACAAACCACTACGAATCTTGGTGATCGACGCTTCGGAGTTGGCAAAGCGGATCGAGCGCTATTGGGCAGCGCGCAGCGATGCTCCGTTTGAGATCACGGAAGCAACGTCGACCGTCGCAAGGGAACGAATCCGCCTGGCGGCGGACGTGGTAGTTTTTCCAGCCAGCCTGGTGGGAAGCCTGGCGGAAGCGGGCAAGATCGCACCGTTGGACCATGAGTTTTTGCTCAGCGACGCATTTCGAGCTAGCGACTTGCTGGAACATGCGCGCACGACCGAGGTCGCCTGGGGAAGCGAGACGTTCACGGTTTGCCTCGGTTCCCATTCGTTGGTGCTGTACTATCGCGCCGATTTGTTGGCAGCCAAAGGCTTGGCACCACCGACGACCTGGGCGGAATATGCGGAGGTAGTAAAAGTTCTTGCGGAAGCACCGGCGGGTGTTGCTCAAAATTGGACATCTTGCATTGAACCACTGACGGGGCGTTGGGGCGCTTTGACGTTGTTGGCGCGAGCTGCCTGCTATGCGCGACATCGCAGCGAGTATGCGGCGCTATTCGACCTCGCCACGATGCAGCCGCTCATCGACCAGCCACCATTCGTGCGAGCGCTCGAAGAACTCCTTGCTGTGGTGAAGTCGCAGCCGCACCCGATCCTCGATGCCTCACCTGCCAGCGCCAAAACGGCAATCTATACAGGGCAATGTGCGCTGGCGTGGTCGTGGCCCAGTAGCGCAGCGGAAGAATCTGTGGAAGCAATTGATCCGCTCGCCGCGCAGCATTTAAGCATTGCC
>JBGSHH010000096.1:0-8250 GCA_041752355.1 Pirellulaceae bacterium
CAGATCGTCGCCTGCGACATAGTTGCGGAAATCGGAGAACTCGACACTCTGCCCTTTGCGTTTACTCTTTCGCTCCCCTTTCATTCGTCCGCGAAAGATCTTGCGACTGACGAGTTCCAAGCGCTCGAGCTGCGCCAGCAGTTGCGGCGAGAGGAGTTCGGTGGGATTGTTCTTGGAGGTGAGTAGGGGCATAAGAACAGCTTTGCTGGTGAATTCGCGATTTGAGTCTAAGAATTATGGGGAAAGTCCTCGGTCGGAGTAAGCGTAAGCTCCATCGCGAATCCATCAAACGCAGCGTGAAAGTAATGCAGAAATCCGACGTGTCCCAACACAATCAGTTCCTTCTCCGCTTCATGAAAGAGAACCGTCGCTGTCCAACGATAAGATTCTCGATCATCGTCCGACAATTCAAAGTCGACATCGCCAAACGTCGTTGACAACTTCTGGCCACCAAAGGCAATGGCATCCACACCTTTGGTTGGCGTCAGGGATATGCCCAACAATTCCGCCGCCGCGGACGGCACAATGGTATAGTCCGCCCCTGTATCGACCAATGCATGGTACTCCTGCGATCCGCCTGGACCCCGAAGGGTTATGACTACTTCGGGTCGCAACACAAGTTGATGCTCGCCCGATATCGGATCAACGCCAAAGTGCGCCTGATACTCAATTTTCATAGAACACCAATCAGCACTTCATCGACAGGCGGTACGCGTTGCAGCGCGACCTGTTCATGGCCAGCGGAGCGCGCCGCGACGAGGGCTTCCTTCATCGTATCCCCGTGTCCAACGATGCGGGTATGGTCTTTATTCCACGCAACCCACTTGCCAGCATATTCAACAGGCGCAATGGCGGGATGTTTGGGATTGGCAAGCCAACGTTGAATGTTTTTCGGTATGTTTTGCGTATTAGGCATTTTCGCTCCTCTTAATTGCGCCCTCTGGCACGATTGCAAAAAAACAAGCACGTGCAATTCGTTATGCCACCACCTGCGCCATCGGCACGTCGCTGGCCTTCTCGGGCAGTTTCTCCAGGATGTTCAGCAGCACGTGGTCGGTTTCGATCCCTTCGGCCTGCGCTTCAAAGTTGGCGATCACGCGATGACGCAGCGCAGGCAAGTAGACACGGCGGACATCTTCGAAGCTAACGTTAAAGCGTCCTTCCAAAAGCGCTCGTACCTTGGCGGCGAGCGCCAACGTTTGCGCGCCGCGGGGACTGCTACCCCAACGCAAATACTGATTCGTGATGGGCAAAGCGAACGGACCTTGGGGATGGGTCGCCAGTACCAAGCGAACGATGTAGTCCTGCACATGCTGCGCGAGAATCACGTCGCGAATCAGCTTTTGCCACTGAATAATCTCCGCACCATCCATCACCTTTTCCGGCTGGATGTTGATGCCGCGCGTGGTGCGATCAACAATCGACGCCAACTCTTCGCGCCCCGAATAGCCGACGACGAGTTTGAAGAAGAAGCGATCGAGTTGGGCCTCTGGCAGCGGAAAGGTACCTTCTTGCTCGATGGGATTCTGCGTCGCGAGCACGAAGAACGGCTTATCGAGGACATAGCGATGCCCGGCAACAGTGACGGTGCCTTCCTGCATCGTTTCGAGCATGGCGGATTGCGTCTTGGGCGTGGCGCGGTTGATTTCGTCCGCGAGACAAATCTGCGTGAAGATCGGTCCTTTTTGAAACTCGAAGACCCGTCTACCTTCAGGCGTTTCCATTACCATGTTGGTGCCGAGAATATCTGCTGGCATCAAGTCGGGCGTGAACTGGATGCGCGAGAAATTCAGATCGAGCGTTTGCGCCAACGTGCGCACGAGCAAGGTCTTGCCAAGCCCCGGCACACCTTCCAGCAAGCAATGTCCGCCTACAAACATGCAGGCTAACACGCCGTGGACGATGTCGTCGTGGCCGACGATCACGCGGCCAACCTGCGACTTCACGGCGTTATAACGTTGGCGGAATTGCTCCGCCTGTTTTTCCATCGACTCGCCAATGCTCATAAGATGTCGGTTGGGGTTAGTAGGTTGTGAGTGTTGTGAATGAGTAATGTGCTAGGTAATCGTGCCGTCGGGCGGTTTCTTGCCAGCGGCTTTCTTTTTCGCTTCCAAGAGACGAGCTGTGTAGGAATTGTCTTTGTCCGACTGACCGGGAGCCATCCCTTCGCTCGGTGCTTTCGGAGCAGGCAAGGGCGCCGCGCTGCCGGAGCCTGTGACTTCGCCCAGCACCTGATCGAGTGAGCGCGTTGTGGCCGGCGCGGAACCGGCCGGCGCATCGGGCTGCGGATCGAAACGGGTGGCGGCTTTGCGTTCGTCGATGCTACCTTGAACTTCGGCCTTGCGGCTACGCAGGCGTTCCATGCGGGAATCAACCTGCTCTACCGCTTCGCGGCGGAAGATGCGGTGGCGCACGAAGTTGACCGCCGGCGCAAACCAATCGTAACCGATCGCCACGCGGCGAATGAAAATATCGGCAAAGAACAGGCAAGCTCCAATCACCAGAAACCACTGCCAGGCGTCCTGACTGCTAATCGCTTTGGCCAGATTGTGTCGGAAGGTGTCGAAATTGAGCAGACCCGATTCTGGTTGCGAAAGTTCGCCTTGCAGTACCTTTCCTGCTTCGCCCCCGCGCGGTTTGAGTTCGGCCAGTTGCTTGAGCAGCGCCAGGTTCGTTTCTCGTTCACGGAACTCCGACGAATAAGGCACACTGATGCCAGTACGAATCGGTCCGTAGCGCTCTCCTTCCTTCTCGGCGCGATTGCCCGGATTGACGGTAACGAAATAGTTGCCTGCCTGGTCACCATTAAATTCGCCCACGTAACGCCCCGGCGCGACTTGCTTCACGGCGACATCAAAGGGCTTCATATCGGGGCCGACGGCGGTCGCGTTCATGTTGAGAAAGTTGAGGTACTCGTCTTCCTTCTGCTTGTTGATGGCCGTGATAACGACGCGCACTTTGCCATCTTTGGTATCGGTGGCGACGGTGAACTCTCCTTGCTCATTGACGGGACGCATCGACCAACGCACCATCTGGCTGAAGAACTTATCGTAATTGGGCCATTCTGGCCAAGTCTTAGCCCAGCGCTTGCCGGCATCGCTGGTAAAGGCGACCGTGCGGCCCAAGCCATACGTCCAACTCGCCAGAACAACGTTGTTGCTTTCCTCAATGCCTGCTCCATGCACGCGGAGGGAAACTTCCACGAGCGGATTGTCCTTGACCGTCGTCATCACGAAGCCGGTGATCGGCGGCAGCGGCTCGTTGATGCCGCTGAGCATTTCATGCGGATAGTCGATAGTGGGGGCTGCGCCGTTGGGAATATCCTTAATCAAAGGCTTGGCGACTTTACGCGCTTCCTTTTGATAGATCTTGGGCAACGCTTTGGCGTTGGTGACGACATAGTACTTGCCGCCGGTGGCATTGGCGACATTTTGCAACGGCGTGCTACCAGCCGGACCATGCGTACCGACCGCGACAGTCGTAATCTGAATGCCGGCTTGCTTGTAGGCAGCCAATAGCGCGGGACTGGGTGGCGAGGGATCGCCATCGCTAATCACGATCATGTGCTTCACCGACGCTTGACAGCGGTTGAATTCGCTGAGGGCCAATCGTAGCGCTGGATCGAAGTCCGGCATATCGCCCGGGCTCATGCGGTCGAGACGGCCTAGCAACGTCTTATGACGACTGCCGATGCGAATCAGACCATTGCCTCCTTCCTTCCACAGCCAATCATCCTTGCCGGTGCGATCGTTCCATTGCACCACGCCGACGTAGTCGGATGGGCCGAGCGCCTTAAGCGCTTCATGACCGACGACTTTTTGCCAGTAGTTGCCTTGGGCAAGTTCCGAGGCGTGCATCATCATCACCAGCGCGCCGACCGCTTTCACTTGCGAATTCTTGATTTGGAAATCGACCGGCATCGCCTTTTCGAGTTCCGTGTTCGACCAACCGCCCGCACCGTAGCTTTCCGTGCCACCGAGCATCACCAGGCCTGCGCCCATTTGCTCGGTATTGCGGACCATCATTTCGATTTGCTCATCACTAAACGCCGTGACGTTGTTTTCCGGTCCGCCGGCGCGGGGCACGTTCGCCAGCACAATGCTGTCGTAGGCTTGCAGTTCGGCCAGCGATGTGAAGAGCTGATCGCTGGGCATGACGGTGACTTCCAGATTCATTTCCTTGAGTCGCTCGACGAGGAAATCAAACTCCCCCTTGTTTTCGCTCCCTTCGATCAAGAGCACATGACCTTTGCCGCGGACATGCGTGAACGCCGTGGCGACGTTGTTTTGCGGCATCAAGTCGTCGCGCGGATCGTTGGGCGAAAAATCCGCCTTGTACGTGTACATGGCGGGCTGGTCGATCTTATGCTCGAACGAATAGACGTTCTTGCCTGGGTTCAGCACCACATCCTGTTCGCTGATTAGCTCCCGATTTTGTCCCGACTCGCGCAGGACTTTCAGTTTGCCCGCGATCTTGCCGCCGTTGTTTTCGGCGGTGGGTTGCGTGTAGTTGTTCACCACCACGCGGGCTTCGATCGGCTGACCTTTGCGGATATCGGTGGGAAGCGTCACCTTTTCCACGGCGATTTCAGCGCGGGCGGTCATACTCACGGGCACCACATCGATTCCCACGCCGTTATCTGCCAACGCCTGGGCCACCGTGCGGGCGTCACCCTGGTTCTCATTGCCATCGGTGACGATCACAACCCGCTTGGCGCTATCTTCGGGAAAGGTGGCTTCCGCCAGTTTCATGGCCGCCGCGAGATTCGTCGCGTCGGTGCGGAGTTCCATATAGCTTTCGATATTGCCGATGGATGGCAGGTCGGCGTCGAATGGTGGAATCTCAATGGTGGCATCGCGGCCAAAGACAATCACCCCTGCGCGATCCTGCCGATCGTTGTCGCGATGTTTGGCAACTTCACTAATCACGTACTTCATCATCGACTGCCGCTGCGCCGTCGGAATGCTTTGCGACTGATCGAGCAGATACATCACCGTCAAGCGTTCGCTCGTTTGTCGCCATTGCACTTCCGCCAAGGCCAGCACAATCGCGGCAAAGACCAACGTTCGCAGCGACAGGGCAAGAAAACGCCGCAGTTTGCCCAGGCCGGCGAGACTATGAAAGCTATAGAACCACAGCAGCGGCAACAACAGCAGCAGCGCCAGGTACCAAGGTTTGTCGAAGCCGAATTCGAGTCCGAACATGATGAGTTGGATCCTGGAGGAGTTCCCCTAGCATAGCGGTACGCGAGGCGTATCGCTACGGTTGGGCGGGAGGAACTGACCGGGCGTGGCGTGCGCACTCATAACACGACCCTTTGCACGCGATGGTTGTACGAATCCAGGATGTGCAAGCGGCCACGCGAATCCAGCGCGCAACCCCATGGCTGCGCCATCTCGCCATCGCGCCGACCGCTCGTTCCCCAGGCGCCGAGCGACTCACCCTCGAGCGTGAACTTCTGCACGCGATGGTTACCATACTCGCACAAATAAACATGGCCGCGACCATCGAGGACAATGTCGTAGGGATAACGCAGTTTGCCGATCGCTTCCCCTTCCTCACCCCAGCGCTTCACTAATCGCGCGCTCGGGCCGCTGACATCAAACACTTGCACCCGATGGTTGCAGGCGTCGGCAATCCAAATCAAGCCGTCGGCGTCGATGGTCATTTTTTGGGGGCGAATGAATTGTTCCACCGCATGCCCGTGACTCCCCCATTGCATGACGAATCGACCATCCGGCGTGAACTTTTGCACGCGGTCGTACTCGCCGTATTCGGAGATGTAGTAATTCCCAGCACGGTCCTGCAAACAATCGGTCACAAAATTAAATTCGCCGGGCGCGTGTCCATTGGTGCCGCCAATGGTGCGCCCCGAGAGCAAATCGCCTTGGGGCGTATAAACCAGCATCCGAAAATAATGCGTATCCGCGACCAGCAAATTGCCATCATTCGCAAACGCCAGGCCCGACGGCTTGCCATTGGTCGATTCCGGCGTCGTCCAGCCGCGAATGAACTCGCCATCGGCAGTGAAGACTTGAATGCGACCGGTCATATCGACGATGAACAGCTGGTCTTTGTCGTCGATCGCAATGGCGCGCGGCTTTTGCAAAGCACCGTCACCTAAACCGCGCCGCCCCCAAACTTTGTCGGGAGGGCTCGAGGAAATATGCTCGCCGCCACAGCCACTCCAAAGACTCACCGCGCAGGCCGACACGCCCCACTCCAGCATCTGCCGTCGGGAAACGCATTTCGTGGGGCTGTCAGCATGACGGGCCATATCACCCACAAGAGGTAAATCGGAGTCGGCGAGCGATCTTTTTAGCCGCACTTCGCCACTTGTCTATCGCCAGGGAGGGCAGTTTATTCTACGCGTTTGGAAAATCATTCGCATCCAGCGGCCAGCATTTGGGCGAGCACACCCATTTCGAGTGGGTTTGCTCCTTGACCGATTTCCGTAACATTGAGTACGTTAAGGAATTACGTTCGCCAGGTAAGGGGGAGTGATGTTCAGCGACGCAGGCGGCGTGCGTGTTGCTACTCTCCTCTTCCAGACATTCGCAAGGCCAATCGCAAGTTTGGCGTCCTCATGCCCCCTGTTGTGATCGATCTTCAGCGTGCCGATGATCCCCGCGACGTCGTCCATCGGGCTGTCCAGGCGTTGGCGGAAGGAAAGGTGGTCGCCTTTCCAACCGAAACGGTCTATGTGTTGGCAGCGAGCGCGCTCAGCGAGCCATCCGTAAAACGCTTGAATGCTCTCTGTGGCGCAAACCCTCACCCCCTTACACTCGCCATCAAGAGTTCCGACGACGCGCTGGACTACGTCCCCGCGCTCTCGCCATTGGCGCGCAGGCTGACTCGGCGTTGTTGGCCGGGACCAGTCACCTTGGTTCTGCCGGATGATCACCCCGATAGTGTCATCAAGCAACTCCCCGCCAGCGTCCAGCAAGCGGTAGCGCGCGAGGGTTACGTAAGTTTGTGTGTGCCAGCGCATCCGACGGTCCTTAGCGTGTTGCGGTTGTTTGCGGGGCCACTGGTGATGACGAGCGCCACTCTGCCTGGGCAACCTGAGGCGGTCACGGCGCAAGAAGTTCTCCGATCGGTTGGTGAAAAAGTCGACATGGTGTTAGACGATGGCCACAGCAAATTCGGCCAACCTTCCAGCGTATTGAAAGTGGAGGGACGTCAATTACACGTTTTGCAAACAGGCGTTCTGGCCGCGCCGACTTTGCGACGCCTGGCCGATTTGATGGTGTTAGTCGTCTGCACCGGCAACACCTGTCGCAGCCCCATGGCCGAGGCACTCCTCAAGAAGCGGATCGCGGATAAGCTCGGCTGCCAGATCGACGAATTGGAGAATCGGGGGGTGATTGTGATGTCGGCTGGCATCGCGGCGATGGCGGGGGGCCGCGCGGCGACGGAAGCCGTGCAAGCGATGGAAGAACGCGGGCTCGATTTGTCGCGGCACGAAAGCCAGCCACTTACCGAACGTCTGGTTCGATACGCCGATCTCGTGCTCTCCATGACGCGGGGCCATCGCGAGGCGATCCTGACACAATGGCCGGACGCGGCGGGACGGGTGGAACTGGTACACTATGATCGGGCAGATATCGCCGACCCCATCGGTGGACCGCCCGATCTCTATCGCCGTTGCGCCGAGCAGATCGATACGCAATTGGCCAAGTGGCTCGATGATTTGGATCTCGACAGTATCGCCGAGCCGGATAAGAAACCATAATCATGGTTCGCTCGGCGAACGCAAATAGCACATAGTCATTGTTCGCTTCGCGAACGAAACGGTAGTTCCAAAGGGCAGCAGTATGCGGATCTCGATTGGTAGCGATCATCGTGGTTTTCACGTCAAAGCGAAGCTGATTCAGCTCTTGCAACAATGGGGGCACGAGGTGACCGACGAAGGGGCCTTTGATAGCCAAAGTGTCGACTACCCCGATATTGCCGCGATCGTCAGCCGCAAAGTCTCCAAGCACGAAGTCGATCGCGGCGTGCTGATTTGCGGCACCGGCATCGGCATGGCGATTGCCGCCAATAAGTTTGCCGGCGTGCGCGCTGCCCCTTGCCACGACGAGGTCACTGCCGAAATGAGCCGCCGCCATAACGATGTGAACGTGCTGTGTCTCTCGGCCGATTTGCTCGGCGAGCGCCGCATCGACCGCATGGTGGAACTTTGGCTGCGCACCGAGTTCGAAGGAGGCCGCCACGCCCGTCGCGTGGAACGCATTGGCGAATTCGAAA
>JBGSHH010000097.1:0-3059 GCA_041752355.1 Pirellulaceae bacterium
GGTGCCGCTGGAGAAGATACCACGATCGAACCTCCGTCCGCAGATCCAGTTTGGTTGGCTGGCTGGCTACAGTTGGAAGCCGAATGGGAAGCGAAGCGCGCCGCCAGCGTCTGGCAACCAAGCGACGACAGCGAGTCGGAACGCCAGGCACTTTGGGACGCGTTCTGGGCAACAGCAGATTGGGAGTGATTGCTCGTCGGCGGCCTGTCACTCGCTCCAACGACTGTATTTCGCGGATCAAGCAAACAGCGCGAGGGGATTGTGGATGTCGCCGGTCACGGGAGCACTGTGGCCCGGGAGTTGCTAGATTGTCTGGTTGCCCTAGCATCCCATGACACCACTACGATTCAATTTCGCAAGACTGAAGCGAGGATGTGATCGATTACCATTTCTCGTGTTCTGCTTCGATCCGAGATGCTGGGTGGACTTAACGGATGCTCGCCAGTAGTGCCTTTCCAAGCAGCAGTAAGTATTTCAAATCCGATCCTCAGATGGAATGTGCAGATTGCGGCTCAATATTTTGGAAAGATGGCGGGGGTCGGGAAGCGGTCTTCAGGGGAGTTGCCGTCATTTAGATATTCGTCACGAGGGACTGTGACTTCCGGCCAACTGTCGGGGCGGACACGAACGACTCTGCCGGGACGGATGCCTTCGATGATGAGGTCTGTCTCGAAGCGGATTTGGATGCCGCTGCTCCCCAAGGGAATCTCGCCCGTCGCTTTAGTGACACCTACGATTGGACCTTTTGATGCCATGTGTGCAGGGCCATATGCACCGCCTGCGTGCTTGAGCGTTTTCTCGGCGGCATTCACCACCCCTTGGCCCCCTGGTTTGAAATCGGCGTAAAGCGAATCGTCCATGCCACCGAACAAGGTCGCGGTGACGGTTGCACGGCCAAACTTGCCGTACTCGACGGCATCGACCCAGGCAGGCATCCAGCGACTGCGGATGAGTGCCTTATGCTTCTCATTCTGGTTCTGGGAGGCACGCTCCATGGCGGTCTCGTCGAGCCAGATATCCGAGATGTGATAACGGAGGAACACACCTCCAGGAGTGGGTTGCCAAGTGAGTCCCAGCAAAACGGCTTGGCCGTCCAGGGACTTCTTTCCTTCGGCTGGCCACGTCCCGTCGGCCATCAAATCGGCGAGGCTAAGGCATTCGCGTCCTTGCCAGAAGCGAGTGGCGGGATCGAAGGTCAGTTGTTCCTCTTTGGCTTCGCGGTCTCCGCCTCCTTTCGTTTCCCGTTTGGCGACGATGATGCCCTGATGTTTCAGTAATTGCACCTCCTTCAACTTCCAGACTTGGGCCTGGCGCAGACAAAAACTAGGCTCATCTTCGAGAATGAGAACGTGATTCTCGGCTGGCCGATCGGGAGGTCCTTTGTCGCTAACCGGCACGACAGAAGTCTTGGGATCGGGAGGGAGAAAAGCGCGCACGTGCAGAACGGTACCTAGCGGGATATCACGTAGATCGGCCGGAGCGCCATGATAGCGCACCAGGCCATAAGGGAGCATGGCGAAGGGATGCGGCGGATTGCGGAAGAACTCACCGGTGGATTCCACGCGCAGGCTGCCACGGCGATTCACATGGTCCACGAACGCGAGCACGCCGCGGTACGAGTGCGACTTTTCCAGTGGCGGGAATTTACCGACTTCTGGCCGGAAAACTTCTTGCTGGTTTTTAGTCCGTTCCTGACTGAAAGCACTCGCAGGAACGACGCAACAAACAAGCAGCACCCACAACAAGCAACGCACTACAAAAAACGAAGAACCAAGAATGCAAATCTTCTTCATAGATCAATCGCCTTGTTGCTGTCGCCGAATTTGTCGGTTTCCACGCCCATCCGCTGGGCCATTAAGAGCAGCAAGCTGCTCATGTAGGCATTTGGGTTCGCGGGCCGACTGCAGAGATTGTAGTGTTCGCCTGGTTTGTCGAGTTGATAGCCCTTGAAATGACCTTGGTTGAAGTCGAGGTGAGTGCCGTGCTTCAAGCCGAGGTCCGATCCACCGGCGAGCACGAGCGGCAGGTTGGCGTTGCCGTGGCTGTGTCCATAAGACATGCCGCTGCCAAACAGGGACATCGTCGAACCCAGCAGCGGCTTATCGTTTAGGTCCTTCGTCTCCGCCAGGCGAGTCAGGAAGTAGCTGTACTGCTCGAGGGCAAACGTGTCATAGTTCGTGAGCTTTTCCATATAGCCAACATCGCCACCGTGGTGGCTGAGCTGATGGCGGGACTCGGTGATGCCGATCTCGGGAATCGCGATAGCATCCCCCTCGCCTCCCAGGCTGAAGGTCGCGACGCGCGTCACATCCGTCTGAAAGGCGAGCACGATCAGGTCATAGACGGTGCGGAAATAGTCTCCCGCCATCGTGTGCGCAATATCCCGATTAGTGCGTTGTCGGTCGGCAGTCGAGATAGCAGGGAGTGGAGTGTCGAGCCAGGCGTCCGCCCGTCGCGTCCGAATCTCTGCCTCGCGGACGGAAGTCAAGTATTGGTCCATGCGACCTTTGTCTGCCGCTCCCATTTTCTGTTCGAGCCGGCGGACCTCGGCGAGGTTAGCGTCCAGGACACTTGCTTTTTGGCGCAATGCTCTTCGTTGAGCTGCTTTGCCGCCTTTAGGTTCCTCGAACAACGATGCGAAGATCTCGCTGCAGCGACGCATCGCAGGGAGCCGGACCCCATCGGCAGTCCAGGCGAGGGAATCCTGGGTGATTGCGATTTCCATTGACGGATATCGCGTGTGCTTGGCAGTGACTTCAGCCATCTTCTGATCGACGGAGATCGTGTTCCGATCTGAAGGACCAAGCTTTCCGCCTGTCAGCCAGACCGAAATGCAGTTGTGATGGTGGCTGAGTGCTCCTGGGTGATGCAGCCCGCTAATCGGCGTGATCGCCTCGCGGTGCTTCTCGAGCGGCTTGAGCGAGCGCGAAAACTGATAGTCCTTGCCAGGCGTGGTGATCTGATAATTGAGCGAATGAACGCCGTTGGCGAGGTAGATGAAGGCACTGCGCCGAGGCGTGGCTGTTTGTTCCTCGTTAGCCCTGAGCGGGACCATGCAT
>JBGSHH010000098.1:0-9860 GCA_041752355.1 Pirellulaceae bacterium
GCGCTATCGCGCCGCCGAACTCGCTTTCACCGTCGCCCAACTTCAAGCAGGATCCGATGCTATGCCCAGCGATCCTCGGCTGACGCACTTCTCCGGCGGCGCGCCGGTGATCAACGTTTCGCAACCTCCGCAGCAACCCTATCAAGGTGTGGCCGTGCTGGGGATGCTCACGATTCAAGCTTGTCTCTTGATGCTCATCGCTTGGAAGATGCTCGCGCCGCCCGCGGTGGCGGTCAGCGGCAAGGACGAGCAACTTGTGAAGCTGGAAAAAAAGATCGACGCGATCAATCAGCAGGACGAAGTCGAACTTCGCATGGAAGCGCAGCGCCGCGTGCTCGATCAGGTGATGACCGAACTCAAAGGCGAACCGCGCGGCGTCGCCACGGCGCTCGAGGAACGTGAGAAGGCGAACCTGGAACTGCGCAACGCACTGCGTGGTCAGGACGCGCTCAATCGCTCGCTGGAGCAACAGAAAGAAAAGATCGAACTCACCGCGAAATCCAAAACCGAGAAGCTCGAGAACGAACTCAAGGTCGCGCGCGCCGATCAAAAGAAACTGCAAGCGGCGGCGGATGAACTCGCCAAGCTCAAGGAAGAAAACAAGAAGGACGGCAAAACCGACGACGCCGATGCTGCCAACGCCAACTTTTGGTACTGGGTCGGTGGCGCGATCATCGCCGTCGTGGCGCTCGGTGGCCTGGTCGCAACGTTCGTCTACAAGCCGCCAGAGCAGCAGGAACCGATCGACACTTCGCGTCTGCCGCCGGCTCCTGTCGAGCGTGTGCAACCGACACGGACCAGCGAAGCTGCACCGCAACCTGAACACGTCCCCGACCAACCCTAACTGCTGGGTGTGAGCCATGTCCAACGCCCGCGATGAGCGACTGAAAGCCGACTATGAAGCGCTCGCCGCGCTCCGTCAGGCGAGCACGATTCTGGAAGTGCAACCGCAGGGCCAACCGCCTGATCGTTACACCATTTCGTTTCGCGGCGCAGGCGCTTGTCGCGCCGGCGCGGCGCGCGGTGGTGTCGAGATTGTGAACTTGCACAAGTGCGAGATTCGCTTGCCGTTTGACTATCCGCAGTCGCCGCCTGATGTGCGCTGGCTGACGCCGTTGGTGCATCCTAATGTGTCGTATAGTGGTTTCTTATCGTGGCGAGAAATTGGGTTAGTGTGGCATCCCGATATCACGCTCGATGTGATTTGCGAGCGGTTATGGGATGTGGCGCGCCTGGCCTACGTCAACACGGCCGAAGTGCTGAATCATCCGGCGCAGTTGTGGCTGGAGGAGCAGAATCGACAACCTTTGCCGCTCGATGCGCGCCCGCTGCGCGACATCGTCCCGCCGGCGAATCCGAACATCATTTGCTATGCGCGGCGCGATGGCATGAAGCTCACGCTGCCGGGATTTGACGACTCGCCGGAGGTGCTGTTCATCGGTGAGGATACGCTGCCGGCCGCGAGCGGCGCGCGGCGCGATGACGACATTTTGTATATCGACGAGTAACCCGCCAGTGAACGTTTTGGTGGGATCTAAATGCATAACATGGGCGGATTCGAGTGCTTTATAGGGATGGTGGTCGTGGCCGCGTTGCTGGCCATCGCCTGGCATAACCGCGCTCGCACGCGCGATGTCAGTCAGGCGTACACCACGGTCGCCCGCTGGTTCCATGGGCGGATCGAGCGGGGTAACTTCTTTACCGCCCCGGTCGTGCAAATTCCGTATAACCAAGCGGACTTTCAGCTCTCGACTTCGGTGGCGGACAATGGACGGCGCTGCACCGAGATCGCCGCCGAGTGGCCGGATTTTACGACGCTGGTGCGGATACGCTCGAAGTCGTTGCCAATGAGTCTCAATCGTCACGTGCTCAATCGCGTTAAGTTGGACGATGCCGAGTTCGATCGACAGTTTCTCGTCTCCAGCGATGACGAAAGTGCCGCGCGTTCCTTGGTGACAGGCGGTGTGCGCAGCGCCGTCATCATGCTCTCGCGGATTCATGGCGGCGCGATCGATATCCGCCTGGGGCATGGTCGGATGTTGGTGCAAAAGATGGCCATCTTGCACCAGGCGACGGAAATCTCGGCGTTGGTACGACACACGATGGAACTCTTCGATCAGGCGATGCTGTCGCGCACCGTCGGCATCGAATTCGTCGAGCAACAGCACTTGCAAACGATCGAAGACGCCAAATGCCCTGTCTGCTGCGATGTGATTACGGAAGATCTCGTCTTCTGCACGCGCTGCAAATCGCCTCATCATCGCGAGTGTTGGATCTACAGCGGCAAATGCGCCACCTACGGCTGCGGTGAAACGCAATTCGTCATCCCCCGCGTCGCCAAGCCCCGATGATTCTTACGTGGGGTAGGCTTCCAGCCTGCCGTGTCTTCTCCTTCCTTCCTCTCATCATCATGAAAGAGCAATTTCGCCGCCGCCGTCTTCCCCACTGGGATCTACCCGGCGCTACGTATTTCATCACGAGTTGCCTGCGGGGAAGTATCCCCGCACAAGGCGTGCTCGATATCGATCGCCATCGTCAACAGCTTGAAGCGGAACGACCCGAAAGTATTTCCAAGTCAGAGTGGGCGATACGAACTTGGAAGCTCTCGTTCGTCCGGACCGAACGCTGGCTCGATCAAGACGCCGCAGTGCGGCATTTCGCAGATCCCCAATTGGCGCAGATCGTGCAGAACGCAATCAAGCACTTCGCAGGCGAGCGCTACAAGCTTTACGCTTACGTCGTCATGCCTAGCCACATGCATTGTGTGTTTCAACCCGATCAAACATGGGCGGCTACACTTCGTGAAAATGAATCACCACGCGAACGAATCATGCACTCAATCAAATCGTTCTCCGCAAACCGTTGCAATACATTGTTAAAGTCGCACGGCACGACTTTCTGGCAATCGGAATCGTACGATCATTGCGTAGCCGATGAGGATGAGTTAGCGCGCATTGTGGATTATGTCGAACAAAATCCGATGAAGGCAGGGTTGTGTAAAACCCGGGAGGAGTGGCCGTTTTCGTCGGCTTTTGAACGGGCCGAGAAGTCGCAAAAGTCAAAGGAAAAAGACGGCAGGCAGGATGCCTACCCCACGTAAATGCGCCTACCCCACGTGGCGAAACTCCGCGACGGCGGCTAAGAGCGGATCGATGGTTTGCTCTTGGATGCGATGCGGCGGCTGCCAAGGCACCCATTCGAAACCACCGTGTTCCGTGCAAACGATTTTCACATCGTGCGTGAGCGTGGCCAGGAAGATTACGAGCGTTTTCAGCACGCGATCTTCCTTGAGTCCATACCGCTTGCCACCGACCGTGTATTGCAACGTAAAGCGAAACGTGGGATCGAGCTGGACGTCGCTGGCCGCGATGCCGGTCTCTTCCCACAGTTCGCGCAGCGCGCATTCGATCTCAGTCTCGCCGGGATCGACGTGTCCCTTAGGCAAGTCGAGGCGCGACGGATGACGCATGAGCAGAAACGACTCGACCGGCTGCTCGCGGAACACGAGCACGCCGCAGGATTTAATGTCGATCATGGGCGAGGGGACGGATTCGGAGATCCGTCCTACTTAAGTTAATACATTTCATTCAGGCAGTGTGAAATCGGCGATGAACAGTTGGCTGCTGTGGTCGTCGGTGCGGGTGCTGGTCCACATCAATTTGGTGCCGTCCGGCGAGAAGACTGGCAGGACGTCGGCGCTGGCGGAGTCGGTGACGCGCACCGGCTTGCCGAGCGTGAACTTGCCATCGACCACTTCATACTTCGCCAACCAGAGATCGTAGTTCGGGCGCGCGTTGGGATCGGTGTGATCGGCACCGGACCAAATCAAGTACGGCTTGGTCGGATGCCAATACGGCCCCCAGTTCACACCGTTGGTATCGGTCAGCGCCGTATCGTTCTTACCTTCGATACCGATCACGTGAATCTGCAAGTACTCACGCACCTTTCGATCGCTACGATACACCACCCATTTCCCGTCAGGCGAAATGAACGGGCCGCCATCGTAGCCGGGAGCGTCGGTGAGTTGCCGCACATTCGAGCCATCGGCGTTCATGACGTAGATATCGGCATCGCCATCGCGATCGCTGCAAAACGCGATCTGCTTGCCGTCTTTCGAGTACGCACCTTCGGCATCGTAGCCTTTGGCGTCGGTGAGTTGCTTGATGATCTTGCCATCCAGATCGGCCTCGAACATGTCCATGTACGGATCGAAATCCCACTTGTAGCGCGGTCGGCGTCCCGCCTTTTTGTTTTCTTCATCCTCCTTACGGGCGGCGGCTTCGGTCTCGTCGAGCTTGGGATCTAAATGACTCGACGCGAACAGAATATGCTTGCTGTCGGGCGAGAAATAGCTGCACGTGGTGCGGCCGCGACCGGAACTAATTAATTTGGGGCGGCCACCTTCGAGCGTCTGCGTATAGATCTGATAGAAGGGGTAATCGAGTGGCACCGCCTGATAGATGATCTGTTTTCCGTCCGGCGAGAAATAGCCTTCGCCGGCCTTCGTCATGCCGCTGGTGACCTGGCGAATGTTGGTGAGAAATTTGCCTTCGAGGGAGGGTTCTTCCGCGTGGGTGTGGGTGCCTAGAGATAACAAAGTCGCCAGGAACAGGAAGGCGGCGCTAGTTCGTCGCATGGGGTAGCTCCTCGTGGAAAGCGCGCCGCGGCGCGCTGGTGCTGGTCGTAGTTGCCTGCGAACGATTATACTCTCGGCGGCAGCCACGATGGATAGCCGACAACGATTACCAGCCACAAAGACGAAGGCGAGCGACGTGAAGATCTATACGAAGACCGGCGATACCGGCGAGACAGGGTTATTCGCGGGGCCGCGCGTCCGTAAGGATCATGCTCGCATCGAAGCCTATGGCGATGTGGACGAACTCAATGCCTGGCTGGGACTGGCGCGCGCGGAAGGCCCCACGTCGCAAATCGATTCCGTCTTGGCCCGCTTGCAGCACGAATTGTTCGCGCTGGGAGCGGAACTTGCCACGCCTGATCCTGACAAGCACGAACTGCGTTTGATCAGCGACGCGAATATCGAAGCGCTAGAGGCGGCCATCGATCGCAACGAAGGCTTACTCAAGCCGCTGACGCAATTCATTCTGCCAGGCGGCACGAAGTTGGCTTCGCACTTGCATGTTTCTCGGTGCGTTTGTCGCCGGGCGGAACGTCGGCTGGTGACCTTGGTGGCGGCCGAACCAGAGGCCGATTTCGGTACCGCGATTCGCTATCTCAATCGCTTGAGCGACTTGCTGTTTGTGCTCGCGCGGCTGGCGAACGCCATCGCCGGCTGGCCTGACGTGCCGTGGCAAAAGCCGGAACGCTAACCCCCAGCGTGAACGCAAACTAGGGGCAGCTCCGCTACTTCTTCTGGCACCCAGGGCAAAAGAACGTCGAGCGCTGAGCTTGTACGATGCGAACGATGCTGCGCTGTTGACACGTGGGGCAATCATCATCGGCGCGATCGTAGACGCGATGAGCGTTCTGATAGCCGCCGGACTTATTCAAGGCATTGCGGTAGGTGCCGTCGGAGAGTGTCGAGCCTTCATGCAAGATCGCCAGATTCAACACTTCCAGCAGCGATGCATGGATCCGTTCCCAGTCGCGCATCCGCAAGCGATCGCAGCGCTTCGCCGGATGAATGCCCGCCAGATGCAAAATCTCCGACGCATATAAGTTGCCAATGCCGGCGACGCAACGCTGATCGAGCAGCGCGACTTTCACTTCGCGGCGACTCTCGCCGTAGGCCGCTTGCAGCAGGGCCGGCGAAATCGCCAAGGCGTCGGGGCCGAGTTTGTGCGGTCCCAGCTCAGCGGCGAATTCCGCTTCGTTCAACAATCGAACAGAACCCAAACCGCGCCGATCCCAAAACCAAACGGTAGGAATCGGGCCCGTGGCGAAATCGATGCGCAGTCGCAAGTGATCGACATCGGGCGCATCCGCCACCAGCACCAGACCGGTCATGCGCGGCTCGATGATCATCGCGTCTCCGCTCTCGAGCCGAATCACCACCCGTTTACCGAGTCGATCGACCGCCGTCACGGTGTGCCCCACGGATCTGGCCCGAAAGCGGTCTTTGCGAGGGCGAACGCTGATCGGCTTGCACAAGCAGCGGGGCCAACTCACGTCCGCGATCTGCTGACCGACCACACCCAGGATGCCGCGCCGCATCGTTTCGACTTCGGGAAGTTCAGGCATGGGAGGGATGCAGGGAGGCGGTTGTGGGGAGTTGGGAAGCGCGAAAAATCAAGATACCAGATTTGTTGCGAAACGAGTTTCCGCCCGTGTAACACTTTCGCGCCCCCTACGCTCAGCAGGGTAGAAGCGGCACCTAGCCGCCAATCCACAACCTGAAATCTTCCCCAGGAAGCCAGCCATGAAACGCTTTTCCATCATCACCCGCAGTTTGACCATCGCCGCCCTGCTCGCAGGCGTGAGCATGCCCTTGTTCGCCGCCCCCAAGCATGGAGGGTCGAATTCCGGCGGCAAGAGCTTTAGCCAGTCGATCCAACGCTCGGGGAGCAACTCGTTCAGCCGATCGCTCCCCAGCCAAAACAATTTCAAGTCGCAACCACTGAAAATCCCGCTCAATAGCCAGACGTTCAATCGCTCGCCTGTGAAGCAGAATCTTGCTCCCAAGACGTTCGCGAAGCCGACGAGTCCCATCGTGGGATCGTTCAAACCGATTTCCCCCGTGAAGCCGATCAGCCCGCTCAAACCCACCAATCCCATCGTTGGCCCACTGAAGCCAATTCGTGCCATCGTTGGTCCGGTCAATCCGATCGTTAGTCCGATCAAGCCCATCAATCCCATCGTTGGTCCCTTGAAGCCGATTCGCCCGATCGTGGGGCCGATCGTTGGACCGATCAATCCTCCGATCTGCCCGCCGCCGGTCTATTGCCCTCCTTACAATCCGCCGCACTGCCAACCGCACCATCATGGTTGGGGTTGGTATCCCGGCTTCACGGTCGGCATTGGGTTGGGTGGTGGTTACCGCAATAGCTCCAGCACGGTCGTTTGCCAGCCGGTGGTGTTGGAGGTGCCAGTGCCTGTGCCTGCGCCCGTTCCAGCGGAGGAACTACCGGTCGATCCGAACGCTCAACCGCTCCCCGAGTCGGCATCGCCTGCGAATGCCGCCGCGGCCACGGAGACGGTGGTCGCCAAGCTGCCACAAGTGCGCGCTGGTGGGACGATTGAACTGCGCGGGAAGGAACTCGGCGAGGAGTCAGGCGGTGTGGCGATCAAGGTCAACGACGTGATCCTTGGGTGTCTGGTGAACGACTGGAAGCCGGACCTGGTGCTGGCGACATTGCCGACCGTGGGCATCGCCGCACCGACCAAGGCGGAACTCGCCTTCATTCTGCCCAACGGCAAAATCGCCCAGACCATGCAAGTTGAATTGCTGCCAGCCGAAACGGCGGAAGCTTCCCAAGATATCGCCAGCCGTCCCTAGTCGCTCCGCGAATGAAACGAAACCTCAGCCTTCAACAAATGAAATTGTTGAAGGCTTTTTTTGGCCAGATCAGCGAACAGCGACTTTGCTACGGCAACTGTTCAACCACGCCAGCCAGGAATTTGGCCAGTCGATCAGAGAAGGCGATGGCGTCTTCGCGAAGTTTCCACAGGTCTTTGATTGCCGAGGGACGACGAAAGATCGCCCCAGCAGCGGCACCGAGTTGACGTGTGAGCGTCTTTTGCTGCATCAAACGTTCTATCTCACGCGGCAGCTCATCATCGACGGCATCGCTAATCACGCGCACCGATAGAAATCGCACTTTCTCATGCCGACAGACTTCCGCGATCACGGCCGTTTCCATATCGCAGGCGAGCGCATTGCATTGATCGCCCAGTGCTCGTTTGGCCTTTTCCGTCCGCACGACTTCGTCGATCGTCACCAAACGACCCACGCGCAACTTCTTATGCTGCTTAAGCGCCTTGCGATCGATCTTGAAGCCCACCGCCAGTTCTGTCCCTTGCACATCGCAAACAGTATCCGCCATCAGCAAGTAGCCGCGCGGCAAGCCATCCACCAAGGCGCCCGCATAGCCAGCGGAAATCACCCAACTCGGCTTATGAATGGCGATGGCATCGATGGCGGCCCGCGCGGCGGCGATGCGCCCCATACCGGTTTCGACCACGACGATGTTCTTGCCTTGCCAGGTGCCGGCGTGTTCGACGAAGGTGGCGTTCTTGGTTTGCTCGAGATCGCCGACCGCATCGAGCACGCCTGCGGCCTCGATGTTGAGTGCGAATAGTATCAGCACGTCGCAGCGCGCGGGCACCTTAGGAACGGCAGGATCCGCGTCCCCTTGGCGCACCGCTTTCGCCGCCGCTTGCATGAGTTGTTGCTGGGCGAATTGCCGCACATATTGACCGATGAGATACTGGAGCATGTTGCTCAGTATACTACGCCCCGCCCCCTTTGCGGAGTTCGTTTACTCGCGAGTTTGCGCGAGTCTGGCGGCGAGCAGGTCGAGTTGCCCCTTCACATCGGCCAATAGCAAGTTGGGACTCGCCCCTTCGGCCATGTGAGCATAGAACGACTGGCCCGCTCCCGATTGCGACGAAGTGAGTAGTGTAGTGGCATGTCGCAGTTCGGCCAGTTCCTTGTCTAGATCGCGGAGCGAATCGCGCGTTTCGCGATTGTTCTGCCACAGCCCTTCCAATTGCAAGACCAGCCCCAGGACCAACAACGCCTGACCTGCGAGTATCGTTGGCATCCCATAGGCCCACAAGTCGCCACGACCGGTCAAGAACGACCAGGTCAGCAGCACAGCGCCGCACGTGAAACCCATCATGCCTGTCATCAGCGCCGGCCAGGTGAGCCAGTTGGATCGCTTGGGCGAGCGCGCGGCGCGAAAGTGGGGGCCGGCCAGCAACTGCGGCGCATGTAAGTCGTGATAGCTATCGCGGCGCGAGGAATGCTTCTCGGCAGGTGGTGGCGGTGGCTGCGGAACGTAAGCGTGTTCGAGCTTCAGCGATTGCATCAACCGCGTGACCGCCGCCAGATCGGCATCCAGACTCCAATCGTCCAGCGTAGGGGGCGCTAGCCTGGGATCAACCAGAGGTACGTCAACTTCCACTGATTCTTTGGCGTCGTAGGTGGAAGCCTTGGGTTTCGTCTCGACCCGTTGCGCTACTTTCGACTTGTCCGCGAGCAAGTTATGGCAGCGCGCACACCCCAATCGATTGCCGTCGTCTTTGACGGGCATCGCCGGAACATCCTGTTGGCAGGTGCTGCACCACATAATCGATTGCTTGCGAGGAGACCCCAGGGACTCCTGGGCGTTCATCAATGAGCATCGGCACCTAGCGCGTTAATCTGTAACGATTTTGCCGGAAGTGCGGGCGGGCGACTGACATCAGAGAGGGCAAGCCGGCATTGCCAGCGGAGCTAGCGGTGCGGCACGCCAAGCATACAACAATCGCCTTTGCGGCAGCAAATGCTTGGACTCTACCTTCCGTGCGCTATGGCAAGTCTCCGATTGATTCTTGTGGACCTTCCTTGCACGAAGCGATTGTGACTAAACAATTGTTGGATGAGATTTGTTAAAACATACTTCACAGTGAGGCGAGTAATAGTTTGAATCTGTCCACTCTGGAAGTGTCACAGTCGCTGGGATAGTAGTACTTGACGTAAATCCATATTTTGCCCCAAAACTGCGGGTCATATGGACAATAAGAATTGGAAGCTCGCCGAGTACGATAGCTACTTCAATCTGTCCTGGTTCACCGCGAATCGGAGTTTTCGTGCTGTTTGGGTTAGCAGTGGAGTGAGGATGGGTTTGAAGTCAGTGTCAATTGATCTTGGATGGAGAGCGGCTGCGCCGCGTTTGTTTCCTGGCGTTCACGCAGACCAG
>JBGSHH010000099.1:0-2127 GCA_041752355.1 Pirellulaceae bacterium
GAGCAATACCCGATTATTGGTGGCAAAGCCATGTTGTTCCAGTACTTTCGCGAAGCCGCGCGCGTCCTCCGCTGCGTATTTTCGCTCGCCGATGGACGGGTCGACGGGCTTTCCCGAAGCAATTACGATGGCCGCGTTCAAGATGATGATTCCTATTCGTCCCTGCAGTCGAATGACCAAACGTAATATAGGACAAAAGTCAATAAAGCTCAACGCGTTGCCGCGCGCTTGCTCCGCGAAGTTGTATGGTTGATAGTGTGACTTGCAAGATGGACTTGCTGTGGTTCCTTTCGTCGTGAAAGTAGATCGTCGTGAAGGCTCAGTTCTTGAAGACTTGGGATCGTCTCCGATCCAGCTTTTGGTTTGTACCGTCGCTGATGACAATGGCGGCGGCGATCTTGGCATTCGCCTCCGTCGCATTTGACAAAATCATCTCCGATCCGTGGTTAAGAGAGCGAGCCTGGGTCTATTCTGGCGGGGCCGATGGCGCTCGAGCCGTGCTGGGGACCGTCGCCAGTAGCATGATGACGATCACGGGCATTGTGTTCTCAATGGTGCTCGTGGCATTGTCGTTGGCGTCCACACAGTTTGGCCCACGTCTATTGCGCAACTTCATGCGAGATACGATCAATCAAGTCGTGTTGGGAGCATTTGTCGCGACATTTCTTTACACGTTGCTCGTCCTGCGGACGATTCACGGCGAAGGGGATAACGCTTTCGTACCACAGTTTTCGGTGACCATGGGCGTCATGTTCGCCCTCGTAAGCCTGGGGTTCTTGATCTATTTCATTCATCACGTCTCCATTTCCATTCAAGCCGACCAAATTATTTCGCGAGTGGGCGTCGAGTTGAATGAGGGAATCGAGCGTATTTTCCCCGAACACGTCGGACGGGACGCAAATGAAGTGACAGGCAGAGCACCAATCGAATTGCCAGATGCCTTTGATGTAGAGGCGACTCCGGTCAAGTCCAAGGAAGATGGCTATGTGCAATTCATCGACGCGGACGCCTTGATCGCGATCGCCAAAGACGCCGATGCTGTGATCAAAATCGTGCGACGACCGGGACAATTCGTGGTACGTGGTTTTCCATTGGTGAGAGTGTGGCCAGCTGGCAAGCAAGATGACAAGTTGGCAGCGCGAGTGCGAAATGCGTTTGCGCTGGGAAACGAACGCTCGCCCGGTCAAGACGTGGAGTATGCCGTACATCAACTGGTGGAAGTGGCATCACGCGCGCTCTCGCCAGGCGTCAACGATCCGTTTACCGCCATTACTTGCATCGACCGACTGAGTGCCTCGCTCAGTCGCCTGGTGAAGCGTGAAATGCCCACTTCGCAGCGATTTGACGTCGAGGATCAATTGCGTGTCGTCGCACCATTGGTGTCTTTCCCCGATATTGCCGATGCCGCCTTCAACCAGATTCGCCAGTATGCCCGCTCCAGTGCCGCCGTGACGATCCGATTATTGGAAGCGATCACTACTATCGCCGTGGCCGCGCAGCGCCCCGAGGATCGTGTGGCGCTTCAACTTCATGCCGACATGATCGTCCGCAGCGCGCGCGAGGGCTTGCCAGAGGAGGAGGATCGTAGAGTCGCTGAGGGACGCTACGACGATGCTTGTCGCGCACTTCGCGAGGGAGAAGAATTCTTGCGTTAACTTGAAAAGCCAAATCGCTCGCGCAAATGAACATTCGACCTTCCCTTGAATAGGGTTCATAAGCCGGTGTGGCGATTTGCTCGTGAATCACGCGCGAGAGAGAGAGTCATTGCCGCTAGTCGTGTCTGGTCGCAATCGAGGAAATTAAGTTTACGACCAGCACGGGAATGATTATCCTGCACTTTTCCGTCGGATTTACCTTACATGTCGATGGCAGTTGATTTAGCAAGCGAGGCAGCCATGAGATCGAGCGCACTGTTATCACTGGCAATCTTGGCGATTCTCTTGTTTCGACTCGAACAAACGCTGCATGCGGGCGAGGAGGAAATCTCGAAAAAGCCCAACATTCTCTTTGTTGTCGCCGACGATTTGGGTTGGAGTGATGTGGGCTGGCATCATGGCTTCGGCAAGACGCCGAACATGGATCGCCTCGTGCGTGAAGGCGTCGAACTAGATCAACACTACGTCCAGC
>JBGSHH010000100.1:0-3038 GCA_041752355.1 Pirellulaceae bacterium
ATATGTTCGCGCCGGTGCAAATCGGCGGGGCGTGGGATGAAGGCTGGGCAGCGTTGCCACCGGTTTCGACTTTAGAAACCACGTCTGTCACGAAGCCAGCGATTAATAAGCCAGTTGAGAAGCCCGTGGCGGTCGAGAAACCAGCCCTCGCCGAGAAGCCAGTCGCGAAAGCGCCGCCGGCTCCTGAAAAGCCAGCAACGCCACCTGCACCTGCCGCTCCTTCGGTCACGCAAGTTCGCCTCGATGCCGCAGTCTCGCCGCCGGTTCCCAAACCGCATCTCGCTGTCGCTCCGCCCGTTGTGGCGCCTGCGGCAAAAATCGAAACGCCTGCGCCGGTTGCGGCACCAACGCCATCACCTGTCGCCAAAGTCGCGCCGCCAGCGCCGACACCCGTTCCAACACCGACCCCTGCGGTTGCCCCCAAACCATTGGGACCACTGCAACCTGCTTGGGAAGTCGATCGCTTTCAATGGCCAGATCATTGCCGGCAGTTGATGTCGCCGGAGAATGAAAGCATGTCGGACGTGGGGCAGCGTCTGGCGATTGCGGCCAAAGATGGTTTGAGCATTTTGGCCATTACCAGTACACGCCGCGGGGAAGGTCGCACAACACTCGCGCTGTGTTTGGCGAAGGCCGCCGCGGCCGCTGGCGTGAAAGTCGCGCTAGTCGATGCCGATGGTGAGAATCCCCAATTGGTCAACGAACTGGGCGTGGAAGCTTCCGCTGGCTGGCACGATGTGGTGCTTGGCAAGCAGCCTCTCTCCGAGACGGCGATCTTGTCGTTGGAAGATCGATTCACGTTCTTTCCTTGGACCACGGTGGGCGCAATTAAATCGCTAAACGATCCCCAAGCGACCAAAGTTCTCAAGGCAATCGCCAGCGAGCATCAATTAGTGATTCTCGATCTGGGCCCAGCGCCGGGACGCGAAACCAAAATGTTTGAAGATGGCGAGCAATGCCCGATCGACGCGGTGATTTTGGTGCGTGATGTGCGCTGGACTTCGGCTATTGAAGCACAACGCGTTGCTGGACAATTGCTTTCCGCTGGCGTCGGCTCGGTCGGGATCGCGGAAAATTTCGGACCACGGGTTTAGTACTTAGCCGCCCGTGTGTTCACGGGGGTTAACGAACGGGGAGCGAAAGTCAAAAAAATGTACGAAGCGTACTGGCAACTTGACGCCAAGCCTTTCGAGACGACCTCGGATGCGCGCTTCTATTACCCTGGCGAGAGCCACCAGGGAGCGTTGCTCAAGCTGCGCTATGCGATCGAAAACAAACGGGAAGCGGCGCTGCTGATTGGTCCCGCTGGCCTGGGCAAGACGCTGCTCATTCAAACACTCGCGCGACAACTCTCCGCGCCGTATCAACCGGTTGTGCAAGTCGTCTTTCCACAAATGCCGCCCGAACAACTCTTGGCCTACATTGCCGATGAGCTCAATGGCGAGATTACGAAAGAATCGCCGACCGTTGATCGCAGCATTCGACGTATTCACAAGCAACTGCACAACCATGTCGCCGAGGGACGCCACGGCGTGCTGGTGGTGGATGAAGCGCATTTGCTGCGCGAGACCGGCGCGTTGGAAACGTTGCGGTTGTTGCTCAATCTGCATGTCAATGGTTCGCCAGCGCTGACGTTGGTGCTCGTTGGACAAACCGTGATCGTGCCGGCGCTGGAACGGATGCCGGAGTTGGATGAACGGCTGGGCGTGAAATGTCTTATCAAACGCTTCAACCCGGAAGAATCGATGGCGTATATCAGCCATCGCTTGACCGCCGCCGGCGCAAAGCGGCCGGTATTTGATACTTCGGCGCTGGAAGCGGTGCATGAACTTTCGCACGGTGTGGCGCGGCAGATCAACCGCTTATGCGATTTAGCCCTCTTGATTGGCTTCGCCGAGGAACGCCCCGGCATCTCCGTCGCGCAGATTGAAGCGGTCGCCGATGAACTGGTCGCAGTGACGCCGGAATAAGCGGCATGTTAGACTGGATGGCATGGTTGCATCGCCATCATCTCGTCGGACCATCTTGCTCGCGTGGTTGACGTTGGCGGGCATTCTTATCTTTGCCGCCTGGCTCCGTCTGCACGATTTCGACGAGAGTCTGTGGCTCGATGAATTGCATACCGCTTGGTGTGTCAGTGGCGACTTGAGCGATGTTGCGTCGCGGGCGGTTCAAGGTAACCAGCCACCCCTGCCCTACTGGCTCCTATGGGGCTGGGTGCAACTGGTTGGCGTGAGCGAATGGAGTTTGCGCGGTCCATCGCTCGTTGCCAGTTTGGTGGCGATCATCGCGGTGTTTATCGCACTGCGACGCTGGACGGGATCGTATGCCGCCGGACTCGTCGCGGCCGCTGCGCTGGCGGTCGAACCGACTTCCATCTTTTATGGTAGCGAAGCACGTGTCTACGCTTGGGTGGAGTTGTTGGCGGTGATGCATGTGATGTTGTTTGTGGAAATACTAACCCGAAGCGTGAGAGAGACGCCAACACCAACCCGAAGCGTCAGCGAGGAACAAGCGTCCTCGCCGATGCTTCTGGTTGGAGTGCATGTCGCGTGGGTGTTGGTCGGAGCGTTGTTGTTCTATGTACATTACACGACCGCGCTGTTGCTGGTTGCGGAAGCTGTGGCGTTGGGCGTTATCTTTTTCATTGGGCGGGCACGGCTTGACGATGGAAATCCGTTGCAGCGCTATGCGGACGGAATCAAAGATTCCTTTCGCTACTATGCCTTGAGCGCAGTTGCGATTCTCGTGCTGTGCGTGCCTGCGCTGGAACATGTGCGCGAGATTGCGGCGCGGCGCAGCAATTGGGCCTTAATCATCACGCGACCCACGCTGGGGCATTTGCTCGGCGCCATTCCGTTTTTACCGACGCTCGGCGGCCTACTGATTATTTTGATCGTTGTCGTGATTGTTTGCAGATGGAGGCAGCAAACCCCTCGCCTCTTATCGCCCTTATCGCTGGCAGGAGCAACGACTCTGTATTGGTTCTGCGTGCCGTTGTTTGTGGCGTGGTTAATGGCATTTACGGATGTCGCGCG
>JBGSHH010000101.1:0-7015 GCA_041752355.1 Pirellulaceae bacterium
TTCCAAATTGCGCAAGCACTGATCGACCATGCCCTTGCCGATGCCTTGGCGACGAAAACCTTCGGCGACGGCGACGTGATAGAGATAGCCACGGCGACCATCATGCCCGCACCAGACAGCGCCGATGATTTGGTCGTCATCCGTTTCGCGCGCGACGACGGAGAGACCGGGATTCCGCTCGATGAAGCGGGCGAACTCCGCGCGCGATTCGATGTGCGAGAGGCCTTCCGCCGAGAGCCAAACCGCGAGCACCTGGTCGTAGTCTTCGGTGGTCATGGGGTCGAAGCGGAGCATGGCAGAGAAATCCCAAAATCCAAGGACCAAACAAGTCCCAACAAGAAACACTGAGAGCTAAAGGGAATTCCGGCTCCCCTCGCCCCGCTGCGGGGAGAGGGGCAGGGGGTTAGTCTGCGTTGAGGTCAGTTATTGTAAATCGAAGTTCGGTAATTGCTCCCCGACCCTTGTCTCCCCGCAGCGGGGCGAGGGAGATTAGAAGGCGAGTTTCCTCTTTCAACTTAATCCAAGAAGTCCTCATCCTCTAGTCGGGCGGGAACGTATTCCTCGGTGACGTAGCTGATTGACTTGTTGATCAAGGCTTCGACTTCTAGCTTGAAACCGTTCTTGAGCATCAGTTCGATCTCTTTTTGCCACTCTTTTTTCTTGGCAAACCACGGGTAATCCATGATCTGTTTCGCCCGTTTGACGTCTTTCTCGTCCAGGCGGATTTGCACGCTGGAAGAAAGCTGGCAACGCTCATAGTCCTTGCTTCGTAAGCCCATGAAGCGCACGGCGGGAATCGCCATCCGTTGCGATTCGTACGCCAGATTGATCGAACCCTGCTTGATGACGCTGTAGATGTAGTAGCCCCAGGGATCGTTATCGAGCAGGCAATAGATCGGCAATTCCAGCTCGTGATGCAAGCGGTTGAGCATGCGGCGCACGCCGCGCGGCGGTTGTCCGGCACCATGTGTCAGGATGCAATTGTATTTTCGCCAAAATTTATCCTCGTTGAAGCGTTGCCAGACCGTGTCCTTTTCGACATGCAGAATGAAATCGGCTTCGCACTTTTTGAACTGGATGCGATCGGCTTCCACAATCGACGGAATGCCGTAGCCGCCCGACCCCATGCGCGAGCAGTCGATTTCGTCGCCACTGTCGGTAAGTGTGATCGGACCGACCATTTCGCCGCGCTTCTGCGCGTAAAGATGCATCTCCTCGCGCAGCGCGTTGAGGGTCACTTCCATGTCTTCGATAATGGTATCGGAGTCGGACTGGTCCTCGAAAGTCTCCTCCTTGGTGCCATCGATGGTGTGCTTGAGCATGTAGTACAAACCACGCAAGCTCGTGGTCTTGCCTTCATCGATCAGGCGTTTGGAACCGCTAGCAACCAGCAACGACTGCATGTACGCCTTGGCTTGCGAGAGGTTGAAGAGTTCGCGGCGATTCTTGCCGGAGCCCATTTCGATAAACTTCTTGCTCGTGTTGTAGCGCACGTTGGAGAGCGAGCGCGACGGAATATCGATGTGCGGCGGCTTGCTCTTGGTCGCCGATTCCACCACCGCGCCTGCCAGGCTGCGCAAATTGGTAAGCGTTTTCTTGTCCTTCTCCGTCAATTTGACAGGGACTTTTTTATCTGGGGGCAGAGCGGTTGGTTTTTTCTTGGCCATAACATTCAGGGGCTAGCGTCAGGTTTCGTCTTGAATTTGGTAAGTGACATTCGTTGCCGGACTGAGCTTGAAAAATCGTGCGATCTGTTGTTCGTAGTCTGCGACGGAATCGAATAGCGCTGGTTGGTCTTCGCTCGCGATGAAGACGCGATAGTTCGCCAGTGGCGGTTCGATGCCTAAGTCTTTGAGTTGCGAAACATAGTCTTGAAAATCCGCCAGTTCGTAGCGAATTCCGTTCAAATCGCGTCGTTTGCGAATGGTAACCATATCACTTGCGCCGATCGAGGTTGTCTTGCGCCGCGCGGCGAATCTTGGCTGCTTGCGCGACGCCTTGCATTGCCGCGAGTTGTAGCAGTACGTGTCGCGGCGTGGCTGGGTTTAATGCGAGCGCGAGGTAAACGTCGGGCTGTTGCAAAGCGAACAAGCGTTCGAGTTCGTTGGCATCGGTTAGCGTACGTGCGCGATCGCAGACAGCGCGCCGATCAAGCATCTCCAGCCATCGTGCACTTTCTGATTCACTTTGCAAATGCTCGCGTAGCTTGTCCGCTTTCTCCGGCGATGAAAGCGCAGCGTGGCAAAGTGATTCGAGGAGCCAACGGTGTCCCACATGCTGTTGAAGGAACGCGGCGAACTCAGCGCTGGAGAATGTGGCGTCCGCGTAATAGCGTTTGCCTAGCGTGAGAATTGCCTCGTCGATGCCGTACGCTTCCGCCAACACTTCCAGCAGTTCGTGCGGTCCGTCTCGATGCGCCAGTTCCGTTCTCAATTCGGGAAACTGCACCAAGGTAAACAGCAATTCAAGTGGCGTGTCGGGATGTGAACAGAGCCAGCGCAGATGCTCTGGCTGACTGGAACGCGCATGCGGAAAACTCGCCGATTTCAACAGCGCAGCGACGACCGCGGCGTCGTGCGCCGGAACCAATCGCAATTCGATGGCTTGTTCTTCGACTGTGGCCATAGTGAAGTTACTGCTGTTGATACCAATACCAACGACCAATTTTGCGAATCGCTCGACGAATCTTCGCCAGGTGCTTAAGCACGATTTCGCTTTGGCGCGCTGTTAGTGGTGGATTGCTTTTCAACGGATGCCCGTTCTGACCGATCCTAGTCTCATGTAATACAACTGCGCCATCTTCCGTAACATGAACATGAGGTGGCGCGTGATCGTTACCAAAGTAATGTTGCACGCGAACGCCTTCGTCCTCCACAATTAGTCTATACGGCAAGTCCGGTTGCGTATAGTTTTGCCTTCCGCGTTGCTTCGTGGCCATGCTGCAGCGACCTTTGTCGAATCCGCCTATTCCGGCGACTTCACAATCAGCACGCCATCGCCGAAATCCTCGTCGTCCTCAACGACCACTTTTCGCCCGCGGTCGTCCATTTTGAGATCGGCTTCGGCGGTTTTCTTGGTGGCGACTTTGAGCAAGTTTTCGTACAGCTTGTCGGCGTCGGTTTCGTTAATGATGTTCACCGCGCCGGCGACCTCGCGCAAATATCGCAAAAAGATACTGCGGCGTTCCCCTTCCTGTTTCACTTTGTTGCGACGGTTGAGAAACATGCCCAGTTTGCGACCAACCGCTTGAATCCCCAGTCGTAATTCTTTTTGAATCTCCGGATAACTCGCGATCGCTTCCTTCGATTCGCTCGTGAACGGCACCCACACACTGGCCATGTGGATCATCACGGTCACAGGTCCTTGGGGCAGGCTGCCGCGCGATTGCGACAGTCCGTAAGGTCGCCAATTGTTCTGCATGACCGATTGCGTGATCGCGCAAGCCGCAGGCTGAAACTGCAGTGGCACGCGATTGGCATAGCGCAACACCTGCATCGAAGAACCTTCGGAGAGATTCACGTTGGTCATGGCGGCGTGCAATTGCGCGACTTCCTGGCGCCCAAACTTAGCTGGCGATTGGCGCGTTCCCATGCCGGCGGCGGTCATGATGCGATCGGCACCGTCGCTGCCGATGCCATCGAACGTGTTCATCAGAAACTGTCGCAGCGTACGGGCGTCGCTGTGCGAAAGCAACTCCGCCAGCGCTTCCGGCGTGACCTTCTGCACAGGGCTGACACCGCCATAGGCCAGCGCGACTTCAATCTGAAATGGATTGCCGCGATAAACCGACGGTGGACGCGTGGCAGCGCAATAGAACTCGCCGGGCACGACTTTATACAAGCCTTTGATCAGCAGTTCCTCGCCGATAGGGCAGATGCAATCGGTCGAGGGCGAACTGATCTTGGTCTCTTGAATAGTTTGATAGAGCGCGTCGGCTTCCTGGCGACCAATCCGCTTGGGATTGCTACGGGTGGTGATATTGGCTTTGCTCAACTTCGCGGCGCCGTCGCAAATGCGCTTCGCGACGTCGGGACTGACGCGCGAAAACGATTCGCATAAGAACGCCGAGAGTGTGGTCTCCTGCGTATCCTTGAGCATCGTGAGCAACCGCCCCAGTTCGACGCCGTAAGGATGCGGCTTGATCTCCTTCGGCTCCGGGGGCAGTTTTTCCGTGGCGCGCGTGTAGTGGCGCACATCGCCTTCGGGATCTTTGTAGTGCAGTGTGACGTGTGGATTGGCAATGGCGGTTTGTTCGAGATACTCGATGACGCTACCCCGCCCGCGATGGAACTTGGCTTCCAGTTCGATCGTCACGCGCGTGCCGCTTTTGACTTCAATCGGCTTGTCGGGCGGCTTGGGGAGATCGATCACGCTGTCATCGACCGGAATGGTTGGCTCCACCACCGGATAATAGTTATGCCAATCGATGCCACGCTTCACCATGTAGGCGTGACCTGCTTCGCCAGACTCGATATCTTCGCCTTCCCCTTTGCCGTTGAGAATCTCCGGATGATTGCGCTTGGTGTCGAGTTGGATTTCGTAATAGTGGGCCGGCTTTTTGGGCGAGAGCTTGGAGACGATCTTCACCGGCTTGCCGGTCGTCAACATGCCATACATGCCGGCGGCGCTGATGCCGATCCCTTGCTGGCCGCGACTCATGCGCAGGCGATGAAACTTGCTGCCATAGAGCAGCTTGCCGAAGATCAGCGGGATCGTCTTCTTCATGATCCCGGGGCCGTTATCCTGCACGCTGACTTTGTAGCGATTATTGCCCGCCGCTTCGATCTCGACCCAAATCTCGGGCGTAATGCCGGCTTCTTCGCAGGCGTCGAGCGAATTGTCGACGGCTTCCTTAACGGTGGTTAGCAGGGCCTTGCGGGGGTTGTCGAAACCCAGCAGATGGCGGTTCTTCGCGAAGAACTCGCTAACGGAGATTTCCTTCTGTTTGGCCGCCATCGATTCGGCTGTGGCGCGACGTTTGCCACCGTCAACCGCACCGTGTGCTTGGCCATTGAGTTCAAACTTCTCGTCGGAAACGGATTCGGGGGCCTTCGTGACCAATGCGGAAACTCCTTTGCCGCGGACGGGCTTACAGGCGGATGCGAATGGATGGGAATCTGTTATCGGACGAGGGGCGACGATTGCTTGTCCAAGCCTGAAATTGGTAAACCTTGCGGATTATAGCGACTGCATGGCGTCCTTCCCACCCGAGTCCGCGCGACCGCATGACGACCCGTTCACTACAAGATAGGTAAGCCTTACGCCTGGAAAAATAAGATTCACCCGAACGTTCGATAGCATCCGAGAATCTTGATTAGCGGCGGATCAGCGTCCTTCGACCCCTCCGCATCCCCCAAATTGCACCTGCCCTCCGCGCCAGCCGTTTTTGCCCCACCAAGGACGAGCCAGCGGTTCACCCCCACCTTACAAAAGGAGCATCACCATGCTTCGTATGGCTCTCCGCACCACCCTGGCTGGAGCCCTGCTGTTGGCAGGCGTGACGTTTGCCGTCTCGACCGCCCATGCTGACGATTGCCAGGCTTGCCGCGCCGCGCGTGGTCAACAAGCCGGACCGCTGCGCAATAACAGCATGGGTTCGGTCGCCTACAGCGGCAATCCTTATGGCCCTGGTCCGTATAACTGCAAGGATCGCAGCTATCCGCAGCCTGACTTGTTCTACAACTTCTACGCGCATGGCCCTTGCGGCGGTTATCCGGCGCAAATGTACGTTGCCCCCAAGCCGGTGCCGGCCAATGTGGGACATACCTACATCACCTACCAACCGCTGATGCCACACGAATTGATGTACAAGCATCATCGCACGTATCACCAGTACTATGACGGCGGACGCGGTTTGACCCGTGCCAAAGTGATTTATTGGTAATGGCCCGTCGACTACCCAGCCAACCTAGCAAATCCATATCCGAAAGGATTTTACCAATGCGTTCTCTGATTTTGAGCGTGGCTGTGGCGGCAGTTGTCGTCCTGGCCAGCCTACCCCAATTCGCCAGCGCCGGCGGACCGACGCGGACCTGGAATGACCTCCGGGCGCGACGCCATGCCAACGATACGCCTTGGCATGGACCTTACTACCATCGCGAGTACGGCGCGCCGGTGGCGTTGGTCGTGCCACCCAACACCGCCACGCATACGCAGTGGAGTTGGGGCGTGGCGCAATCGCGCGTGATGCCGAACTATCACCAATTCGGACGGGCCTACCCCGGTGGCGTCCCTGGCGAGTACGGTGGCCCGCTCTATGCCACGCCTGCCTGGCCCAGCCACACCGATCAGTTCGGTGTCTATCCGGTCCGCGGCCCGTGGTAAGTGGGTAGGGCAGACATTCCTGCCTGCCACACCAGCAAATTGTTCATTAACCAAGCGGCTCCACGAAGGCCTTCGTGGGGCCGCTGGCGTTTCTTGGCGCAGTCAATAGGATTCAAAGACATTGTCAATGTGATTACACCTGGGCGGATTAACGGATTGGAGCGGCCCTCGACTGAATAATCGTAAGTGCATGCATTGAAATGACTTGCGTTGTTTGATCTCGGCGGATGCCGCGTTTGGCACAGGCCCTGCACTACATACCAACGTTGTTCCGGTTTCCTCCCACGTTTGTTCACAAGGCCGCCAGCCATGTTCGGTGCCATCATCCTCTTCGTCGTAAGCATGTCCTTCGTGGGTGTGGTGACCATGTGGACGATCCGCCCCGTCGAGCCCGCCGCCTTCTAACACTCTCTCACCAGCCCGAAGCGCCAACTGGCGCTTCGGGCTGGTTGGGAGAGCTCAGATCGATGCGTTTGGCAACCACTACCGCGCACTCAGCTCCTTCACCATTTCCACCAGCGCGATGGCGTTGTCGACGGGCGTTTGCTGCACGATGCCGTGGCCGAGATTGAAAATGTGACCGGCGCGACCGCCTGCTTGATCGAGCACCTCCTGCACCCGGCGACGCAATGTGGCGCGATCGGCCAGCAGCACCAGTGGCTCAAGATTGCCTTGCACCGCTTTGTCGTAG
>JBGSHH010000102.1:0-4333 GCA_041752355.1 Pirellulaceae bacterium
GCGATCCAGTCGATCAACAGCTGAGCGGCATCGCTGTCGTCGTCGAACCTCAATCCGCCCTCATGTTCCAGGCCGCCACTGGGCTTGGTCACGAGCAGGCTATCGGCCGGCGAGACAAAGTTTACGCGACGACCGGCGCGTTCGCGGGCAATAGCAGCATGATCGGCGGCGGGGTCACCGGCAAACAGCGAAAGTTTGAAACCTCCTCGCCCATCGGCCGCACCGTGGCAAGCCGCCGCATTGCAGCCGGACTTGGAAAGCACTGGCAGTATGTCGGTGTCGAAGTCCAGCGGCGACGCAGGTGCAAGTATCGCGCCAATGAGTAGCCAGGTATGCATGATGATAGGGAGAACCGCGCCGAATTGCGAGCAAACCACTCCCGCAGGTGATGAAACGCTCTGGATGTAAGAAAGTTTCGGGAAGCTGCGTGATTGGCACGCCATTTTCGCAGCTAATGTCGCAAAAATCGACCCAACTTGCGGACATTTTCTGCCGATCTATTTCCCTGTCGCGGTTGCTTTATACGAACGCGAGCTATAATACAAACGCCCTACGATACAACCTCTAGTATGCATTCCGGCAGAGGGACCAAATTATAATCGATAGTCCGAACCCTAGACCGGTAGTGCAGAAGCACACCTGGTTCGCGCTAATCTCGAAGTGACTCCACTTCGCTGCAATCTTCTAGAGGTCTTTACAATGGCCGCGGCGTGATTCAAAAGATCACGCCGCGGCGTTGTAGTTTCTTGAGATCGTCGTTGTTCCCAAGCTCTCAGCCCAACCCGGGAATCTCCCAACCCTTGCGATACTCTTTCGTGATGTACTGATCCGCCTCGGGGCAGTTCGTGGCTTTCAGATTCTTGGCGTCCCACTCCAGCTTCTTGCCTGTGCGATAGGCGACCAGGCCCAATAGCACTGCTTCGGTCAGTGCGCCGCTGTAATCGAAGTTGCACGTCGTCGCGCTACCCGTCTTGCAGGCGTTGATCCATTCCTTGTGATGACCGATCGAGGCGGGAATGCGCTTGTCTTCCGGGATGCCGATCCGGACGCGGGCGAACTTATCGACCGGCAAAAGCTGCAGCGAGCCATAGTCGCCATACAACGCGCCCCCTTCGCCGATGAACAACACACCATCGCCAAACTTCACCGGGTTCCCTTCGAGATCCTTGTAGCCGTTGAGCAACTCGGGGCGTTGGCCGTGATACCAGGTGAGCTTCACCGCCGGTTGTTCGCCGCGCGCGGGATACTCCCACGTCGCCTTGAGTTGTGGCGGGGCGCCGGTGGCATCGGGCGTAGGGCCTTCGGCGACGCAGGTGGTCGGGTGCCGCAGATCGAGCGCCCAATGCGCCAGATCAATGCGATGGCAGCCCAAGTCGCTCAACACGCCGCCGCCATACTCCCAGAAGCAGCGCCAGTTCATCGGATGGACGTTATCGGTAAAGGCGTGTTCCTTGGCGGGGCCTTGCCACAGATCCCAGTTCAAGTTGGCAGGCACCGGCTTGCCTGTGTTGAACTTGCCATTGGACCAACCACCGCCGCCGATCCACACATGCACTTCCGTCACCGGTCCAATCACGCCGGTCTTCACCAGTTCCACCACGCGACGGTAGTTATCGGTGGCATGAATCTGCGTTCCCATTTGCGTCGCGAGTTTCTTCTCCGCCGCCAGCTTGGCCAGATGGCGCGCTTCCTTGACGGTGTGCGTGAGCGGCTTCTCACAATAACAATGCTTGCCCAGGCTCATCGCCATAGCTGCGGCGGGAGCATGGCAGTGATCGGTGCATGCGACGAGGACGGCATCAATGTCTTTGTGGGATTCATCGAGCAGCTTGCGGAAATCGGCGTAACGCTTCGCCTTGGGGAAACGTTCACCGGCCGCGCCGAGAAAGCTGGCATCGACATCGGCCAGCGCGACAATGTTCTCATCGTTGCTTCCCAGTAGCTCGTTCATATTATCGCGTGCGCGATTGCTGGTGCCGACGAAAGCGATGTTCAACTTCTCGTTCGCGAGTTTCGAGGCTGCAATCGACGAACTCGTGAAGTAGCCAGTGCCCGCGAGTGCGCCGAGTACGGCCGATGATTGAAGAAAGCCGCGACGAGTTGATTTCAGAGGCATGGGGGAAGCCCTGTGAGGTGGGAAAGATACGGAAGTGATTGCATTATGGAGCGCCAAGCAATGTGATGCAAACGTGGCGCAGGCTTCCAGCCTGCGATTGCCTTGGTGACTTAAGATTCGCACCCGCCATTGCACCAAGACGGAACCGTCTTCAATGCTTGGGCGACTTCATGATCGGTCCACAGTCCCCTCAACATGGTTCGAACCAGGACGATCAGTCGCCGCTCGGCCAAGTCACCCCAGGCTCCGGCGGCATCGTTGATGTGCCGGTATAGCCGCACCGTCTCGAAATTGGCATCGGCGAGCGGCTCAATTCGCTTTCTTGAATCGACCCAGTTGGCGATGATCTCGTGCTGCCCGGTTTGGAGTTGGCGGCCGCCGTTTGGATTTGCCTTTTCCATCGCGTTCCAAAACACGTCACCCATCGACCAGCAATCGACATATTCGGATCGATAGAGAATCGGCGGCTCGAATCCTTCGCGCATGAGCGTATCCAAGAAAACATCGATCTCCAGGCGAGTTTCCATAGGCCAGTCTTCAGGCGACCATTCGCTCGTGGTGGTCACAGTCCGAGCTTCGCTCCAGTCACAAATCTGTTCCCAGATGGTTTCCGCCAATCGACCACCGATTGCCAATAAAAGAACACGTTGACTCGCCATAAGTCTTAAACGGCAGGCTGGAAGCCTACTCCACTAAAGCTCCGCCGCTTGGCCCCAGGTGCTTTGCACGATCTCGGAGAGGGGCTTGCGCGGGCGGGTTGAGGTCTCTTGCTGCTTGAGCTTCTCATCCGTGATCTGACTCACATCCAGCGGATAACCCAGCGCGATCCCAGTGAACGGTTCATAGCCTTCGGGAATGTTGTACGTCTGGCGAATCTTCTCGATATCGATGCCGGCCATTTGATGTCCTTGCAATCCTAGTGCCGTCGCTTGCAGCACCAGGTTGCCAGCGGCCAGGCCAATATCGTGTTCGCAAACGCGATTGGGCTTGCCGTTGAGCTTGAATGTCGTGCAGGTGACTGTCAGCAACAGCACACCTGCATTCTTCGCCCAAGCTTGGTTGGCTTCGAGCAGGCAATCGAGCATGGTGGCGAACGCGGCGGAATCTTCGCGCTTGGCGAGCAAAAACGTCCAAGGCTGTTCGTTGTAGCTCGATGCTGCCCAGCGCGCCGCTTCGAGACAAGTCTTCAGCTTCTCCGCTTCCACCGGACGGGGATCGTAAGCATACGGACTCCAGCGGTGGGCAATCGCCGGCAGGATAGGAAAGTCCGGCGTCGCGTACTTAGGATGATCGGCCATGGGAAACCTCCAACGTCGAAAATGTGGCTGCCGCCTCGATGGTGTTACTTATAAAGCCTGTGGAAACAGATATCCAGCCTGGGAGCATCGCGGGCAATCGCCGACAATCACCGGCAGCGGCCGAAAGTCATCACTTTCCCTGGTCGCCGCAATCCCCCACGCGCCCCTGGAATCCGCACCCTGCGAAGATTACACTGGCGGAACTTCGGCCTTCGCCGAGGCGATCTCGACTTATCCATCCCCCGCCGGCGCTGCCCGGTCCCTGCACTTTTCGAAGGATTCGCGATGAGTACCAGCCCACAAAAACCGGCGGACGCCCCCGCGTCTGGCGGCATCAATCCCATCCGCATCATCCTGTTCATTGTCCTGGCGTACATGGTTTTCGCCTTGGCGTATGACTACGGCTATATCTTCGGAGCGCACGAAGCCAAGTTCCTGGCGATCCAGAAGATGGTCGAAAAGGAGACTTCCCGCTCGGCTGAAGATCGCGAAACCAAGGGAGCCGTCTCGCCTGCCGATGTCGCCAAGGAAATCGGTTTTGCCTCCACAGGCTTGGAAGATCACAAGCATTATTTCCACGAGAAGTATGTGTTTCGCCGCGCCTTGCCTTGGCTGACGCGCGATATTGACGTTTTCTACAAAGGGACCAAAGCCAAGCCAGAACTGTATAGCGTCGCCCACGACAAGGAAGAAGCGGAACTCGTAACGCCGACGGCTCCCATCGTGCCGAAGGAACCCGAACCCGGCGACGAAGACGACAAGAAGTCGGATAAAACCGACGAAACAAAGACCGACGACAAGAAGGACGACGAGGGGGACAAGAAGACCGACACGACCGACGACAAGAAGACCGACGAAACCCCCGAGCCAACTCCTGAGCCAACCCCCGAGCCAGCGCCCGAAGAAACCAAGAAGACCG
>JBGSHH010000103.1:0-2078 GCA_041752355.1 Pirellulaceae bacterium
CGTCGAAGGTGCGGCGCTCAGCGGCTGGGCTTTAGCGGATGCGGTGATGCCTCCGTCGCGGTAGGTGGGCGGCAAAGCGAAATTGGCCATCCCCTCAGAATTCCGGCGTCTACTAATTATATAGTATTGACTTCTACGGATTCGTTAGTAGAATCAGGGCGGCGCTGAAGATGACGCGATTCACGGAAACGATTTATGCCACGTCCTAAACAAGAACAGCCAACTCCTGCCGAACTCGAAATCCTCAAGGTGTTGTGGGAGCGCAGCCCGCTCACCGTCCGCGAAGTGATGGATCAACTCAATCGCGAACCGCCCGAGCGCGCGTATACGACGGTGATGAGCTTGATGAACATCATGACCGACAAAGGCTTGCTCAAGCGCCAGCCGCAAGGGCGAGCCTTTCTCTACGAACCGCAGTCGCGACGTGAGAAGACGCTCGGCACCATGTTGAACGATTTGCTCGGTCGGGCCTTTGCTGGTTCGGCCAGCACGTTGGTGGCGCAACTGCTCGACGAAGCCAATCCGACGCCAGCCGAACTCGACGAAATCCGTAAAGCGATCAACGATTATCAACAGCAACAACCAGGAGCGTCGTGATGGCCGCGCTGGAATTCCTCTCCCATCCGCTGTGGCAACGTCTCACCTTCGTCCTCGTCCACTTCCTCTGGCAAGGTGCATTGGTCGCCCTCTTGCTGGCGATGGTGTTAGCGTGGGCGAAGAAAGCAACTACGCGTTACTTGCTCGCCCTTGCCGCGCTGTTGGCGATGGTGATCTGTCCGCTGGCAACACTCGCCCTGAGTGTCGATAGGCAGCCGCTGGCAATTAGCAACTTGGAATTCACCGGCGAGCTTGCGGCTAGCGATAGTTTCGTGGCCACCCAAACACAATCCCAACTATCTGTCGATCGCACGTGGAGCGAGTTCGGCCTCGCACTGCTGGTCAGCGCACAACCGTTCGTCATTATGGCCTGGCTCTCAGGCGTGTTGGCGCTCAGTCTGCGCTTGCTGTTGAGTTACACCTGGGTGCGCGAGTTGCGCCGGCGAACTTGCCTGCTTAATTCCTCGACAACCCTCGCTGCGGAGCGGCTCAAGCGGAAGATTGGCGTTTCGTCGCGGGTGCGCGTTGCGGCTTCGAACTATGTCCGCGAAGCACTCGTGATTGGTCTCTGGCGGCCTCTGGTGCTGCTGCCAGCGGCGTGGCTCGCGGAACTGGAACCACGCGTGATTGAAGCTGTGCTGGCACACGAACTGGCGCATATCCGGCGGCATGATTTGTGGGTCAACTTGCTGCAACGGGTAGTCGAAACGTTGCTCTTTTATCATCCCGGCGTCTGGTATGTGTCGCGCGTGCTACGTGTGGAACGCGAGAAATGCTGCGATGAACTGGCCGTACTCGCGACCGGACAAAGAGTGGTCTATGTGGAAACCTTGGAATTGGTAGCTCGCAAGCGTTTGGCGGCGTCGCCTTCGCTGTGGGCGACCGCAATGGGAGGTGGAAAAAAGATGAACTTGTTAGATCGAGTGCAAAATGTGCTGGGACGGCCTTCGGCGACATCGACCGCCCGCTATTGGCCGGTTGGCATGGCAGCCCTGGTGGTTCCCGCTGGCATGTGGTGTGCGAGTATCGGCTTGATTCCCACGGCCCAGGCGGCCGACAAAGAACCCGCCAAACAAACAACGGTCGACGCGAAAGCGATCGATCAACTTATCGCCAATAGGCTGAAAGATGGCGTTTGGGCGGCCCGCGCAGGGGAAGATCGCGAAGCCTACTTTCGCCGCTGGGCCTTCGACTTGACGGGCTTGCCACCCACGCCGAAACAAGTCGAGCGTTTTCTGAATACACCGAGCGATAATCCGACCGAACACCTCGCAGCTATTCTGCTCGACGACGACAAGAAGGAAGAACCTAAGAAGGAAGAAGCTAAGAAAGAAGAAGCCAAGCCAGACCGGCCACGCGAGGGCGATCGCCCGCGTGCGGAAGGGGAACGCCGCGAAGGTGATCGTCCTGCTCCGCCCCGTGAAGGCGAACGCCGCGAAGGGGACCGCCCACGTGCGGAACCTGCCCGTCGCGAGGGCGAC
>JBGSHH010000104.1:0-6619 GCA_041752355.1 Pirellulaceae bacterium
TTTGTGGCTTATCGTTACAGAACGCGCAGCCCCTTCTTCAAGCGAATTTTATATGAGTATCGGCGAAGGTAACAGCACCGATTTTGCCACCTTGCGAGGGCGGGATTATCCCACCATTCGCCAATTCACGGTGTTTTTGGAGAACCGCGTCGGGCAATTGCTCGAAGTGATTCGCCGCTTCGAAGGTGGGAAAGTGCGGATTGTGGCGCTCAGCATCAACGACGCCACGGAATGCGCTTTTGTCCGCTTTTTGCTCTCCCACCCCGAACAAGGGCGGGAGATTCTGGAACGGGCCGGTCTGGCGATCATCGAAACCGACCTGATCGGCATCGAACTCCGCGAAGGGAAACAGCCGCTCCTGGAAATCTGCACGGCGCTGCTGCAGGCCGAGATTAACATCGTCCAAGCCTATCCGCTCATCGCCCGTCCACACGGCGCACCGGCGGTGGCGATCATGGTCGATAACCTTGATGCCGCGCTCGATACGCTGGCCGCCAAAGGCTTCAATATGTTGACGGAAAACGATCTGGCCTACGACGACGAATGATCGCGACGATTGTGACTGCTCACGGTGGCAGCGCGTCGATGTACTCGGCCAGTGCTTGCTCAAACTGGCCATGTCGTCCGTCGTTATGATCGGCGCCACTGTGCGTGATAAAGCGTTTAGGTTCATTGGCGGCGGCGAAGAGTCGCTCGCCCAGTGAATACGGCACAATGGTGTCGGCGTCGCCGTGACATTGCAGAAGCGGACCGTGATAATCCTGGATGATCGCCAGCGAGTTCAACTTACCGCGCATGAGCAGTCGGACCGGCAACCACGGGTAGTGATAGGCCGCGGCATCGGGCAGAGAGGTGAAGGTGTCTTCCAAGATCAAGCCTCGCGCGCCTTCCTTGGCCGCCATATCGACCGCCACACCACCACCCAGCGATTCGCCCATCAACACGATTTGCTGCTCGGGAACTTTCGCCTTCTCCGCCAGCCACTTACGCGCGGCGCGCGCATCGGCCAGCACGCCGGCTTCATGGGGCGAGCCCTCGCTCCGGCCATAGCCGCGATAGTCGAACACCAACACCGTCGCCGATAGTTTGCGCAGCAGCGCGATTGCGTCGGCGCGATGCGTGACATTGCCCGCGTTACCATGACAAAACAGCACCACCGCTTTGGCGTCGGGGACTTCGCTATACCAACCGTGCAACTTCGTGCCATCGGCGGAAGTAAATTCGGCATCCTCCACCGCCAGTCCCACCGGTTGCCAATCACCGCTGGGATACTTCGCGGGCGCGTAGGTCAGCATGTTCTCCATGAGCATCAACATGAGACAGATTCCCACATAGACATACACAGGCAATCGTACGACGCGCCAGACAAAGCCCAGCCAGGTTCGTGAGGGTTTTTGCGGTTCAGCCATCGATTCTTCCTGGCGAGCCATAAGGCTGTTCCTCGCAACGGTTCTTCCAAATCCATTGTCCCATCAGTGCGCCCCGTGTCCACATATAGATCGGAATCATCACCGGCGGAATGAACACCGTGCCGCCGACCGTCATTACCAACAGCGTGGAAACCACGAACACCAACAGACTCAGCCCCATGATGTTCAACTCGATCCGTAGCACATCGTACAGATCACTAAACACCAAACGCAAGTTCGACCAGAATTGAAACAGCGTGCGGACGCGGCCCGTGTGGGCGTAGCGCTGTGTGGCCGCTTCGGCGATAGGCGAAAGGATGAGCGGCGCCACCAGCAGGATCACCACGAAGATCGCCAGCGACTTGAGACCAGGCTGGATAATCTCCCACCACGGTTGCGAGGATTGCTCGGTCGTGAGCCACAGATAGCAAGCCTTGATCAGTCGCAGCACCGCCCACAAGATGCCACTGCGCGGCCAGGCCAGCAGGATGTACATCGGGAGGAAGTAGAATTGCGTGGCGAAGAACAGCAGCGTCCCTTGCTTGAGATGCGTGAGGGCGTGTCGCCAGTCCGGCAAGGCGTCGGCGCGGCGCTCGCCAACGCGCTGCGCAATTTCAAACCGCCAACCCCAGATAATCAAATAGCCCAAGATCGGCACGAACTGGATCAAGCCGATATACGCCAACGCCTGCGGCCAGTTGCGCTGCGTGAACGGAAACGCCAGCGCGCGGCGCAGCGATATGCGCGGTGGAACCGGCGGCTTTTCGACGACAGGTTGCGCCAACGCGGAATCGTTCACAGGCATGCCTTGTGCTGGATAAACTTACTTCGCCCCCCGCCCTGCGATCTTGCCTTGGTTTCCGCTGCGTAGCGGCAACAAAAAAACGCCGGCGGGATAGGCATCCCGCCGGCGCTTAGGTCGTTCCATTTGGGAGAAGCGGGACTTAGAAGTCGCCGCCACCTTGGGCGCTCTTGGCGGCTTCGCCAATCATTTGCAGCACCCCTTCTTCGATCTTGAACCGCATCAGTTCGCCATTGCTGATCGCTTTGACATCGATCTTGATGTGATCGTTGCCCTTCACGCGGTCGGCGGCGGCGGCCAACATCGAAGTGACCGGGTTATCTTCCACGGAAGCGGCGAACTTCATCAGCGCGCCCAGGCCGAGGCTCATCTGCATCGGGGGCACAGCCTTACCGGCGTCGGCGGCCGATTTGTCGATGATGTCCTTAAGCGACGATTCGGCCTTGGAGCCGAACGCCAGGAAGATGCTCTTGTCGCCAGCACCCAAGATCAAGTCCAGCTTGTCGCCGAACACGTCTTGCGCCTTGGGATCGTCGAGCGGCACCTTGATGCTATGGAAGCGAATGCCACCGTGCTTGCTGGCGTCGAACTGGATGTCGATCTTGGCCAGTTCATCGGGATGCTTTTGTTGCACGAAAGCGACCGCCTTCTTCACAGCCGCTTCGAGCTTCGCGGCGTCAACAACATGACCACCAGCAACGAAGGTGAGTTCCTTCTCTTCGGCCAAGGCGACAGCGCCGCCATCGATCTTGCCCGATTGAAGGGTGGCCTTGAAGACGTCGAAAACGGTGCCGAGCAATTCCTTGGCGGCGGTCTTCTCGTCTTCGTCCATGCTCTCGTCTTTGTCGAGTTCCTTCATGGCGGTGGTGCGAACGGTATCGATCGACGCGACCGCTTGCGCGACCTGATCGGGATCGGCCGACATTTGGCTCAGGTTCATCGTGAACGCGGCGTCAGGCTGCAAAAAGCCTGCGAAGTTGGTCTTCGCATCTTGCAAACCGGCCATCGTGCGGGCGAGCTTGGTCCCTTCCACGGCGGTGAAGACGAAGTCCATGAAGGTCGACTTGCCGATCGGATCGATGGCCCAACCAAAGACGATTTCGTCGGTTTCCTCGATCAGTTGGGTGAATTGCTGAACTGAATTGCCTTGCAACTTCTCGAGCAATTCGCGTTGCGCTGGATCTTCGGCATCGATCGGAGCGCTTTCGGCACCGTCCTTGAGCGCTTGGATGGCTTGTTCTTTCAAGTGCGCTGGCACGTTCTTCATCATCACCTTGGCGGCGATGGAATAATCCTTCGGCAAGTTTCCAAGCAGCGCCGCGGGGTCTTTCGGCAGGTTCTTGAGCTGTTCAGGTGTTTGCGCCAGAAACGCGTATGCGCCGACTTGCTTGATGCAGACCGCCATCGGCTCTTCGCCGACTTGTTGCACGCCATCGCCCAGATCGGTCGGTTCACCGATGCTGTCTTTCAGCGTCGCCAGCACGGTGGTGAGATCTTTGGTGGGAATGAAACCGATGGTCACCGGTTCTTCGCCATTCATGATCACATAAGCGCCTGCGGGCTTGGTGCGATCCAGACCGGCCACATAAGGGCCCGCCATCAACGTCACCAAACGACCGGCATCCGCGGCGCCGCCGGCTTTGGTGAGGTAGTCGATGTCGCCCAACAACTTATCGACATTGGTCACCGAGATGACCGCCACAGGCTTGATTTCCTGGGCATGCACCTTCGCCAGTGGCGAGAGGAGCAAGGCAACCGCTGCGGCGGTCAGCCAAACATGCTTCCACAGACTCTTCACGAGAACTCTCCTTACACGGTTTATGCAAACAACGAGAACGAAATGACGGAAAACATCGTGCTGCTTATACCCCGTCACACCCATCCTGGTTTTGGGAAATCTCGGCCTCCAGACCGGATTCTCGCCGAGCGCTTGAGCCTAGGGGATTGGCCAGTCGGCGTCTAGCCTTGTGTGATATCGCCCCCCGAAGGAGCCGAGCTACGCCTGGGGCGAGAGAGCTCGTGGAAATCGCAAGATTAAGCTCTTAAGCATTGCTAGCAAGAGACTTGCGAAAAATGCGACTATCCAGAGGGGCGTCGCAGTAATGCGACCACCCGGCAAGCCGCGTTTAGCGCTCGCGAAAGACGATCCGCCCTTTGGTCAGATCATACGGAGATAGCTCCACGCGCACTTTGTCGCCAGGGACGATGCGGATGAAGTTCTTGCGCATTTTGCCTGCGACGTGGGCTAGCACCTCACTGCCAGTTTCGAGCTGAACGCGAAACCGCGTATTCGCCAAGGCTTGGGTCACGGTGCCGGTGACCTCAAAAGCCGCTTCTTCTTTCGCCATGCAGGTTTCCTGGGGGTTTACTGAGACCGGAAAGGTTGGATTGGTTTTAGGTAAGTCTGTTAATATAGCGTCTATGCCGAAAAGGTCTAGCACGGGAGAAACGAAGTGAAATACTCTTTATGCCGACTTTTGGGAATGCTGGCGGTCCTGGTGTTCGCCGGAATCTCGCAGGCGGCGGACGCCGCGCGCGTGCCGATTTTGCTCGATACCGATCTGGGGAGCGAAGTCGATGACGCTTTCGCGCTCGCCTTGGCCGTCGCCAGTCCCGAAATCGAACTAGTTGGCGTCACCACCTGTACCAGCCAGACGGAGATTCGGTCCAAGATGGCGCTGCGGTTTTTGCAGGCCGTCGGAAATCAGGACGTGCCGGTTGCGTGGGGAGCCGATCCGCAACCCAAGAGCGAAATCGCCGGCCAGTATCGCTACTACTATCATCCCGCGGTCCTCTACAACCGCGCCGGCCAGCCGCGCAAAGAACATGCCGTCGAGTTTTTATACGAGACGCTCCGCCAGCGCCCCGGCGAACTCACGATCGTGGCGGTTGGTCCGTTGACCAACATCGCGCGGCTGTTGAAAGAGCATCCCGACGCGAAGCCATGGATCAAACGCATCGTAGTGATGGGAGGCTCGCTCGCGAAAGACTATGAAGGAGCCGACAAGCCGACCGCCGAGTGGAACATCAAAACCGACATCCCCGCGGCGCAAGCAGTGTTCGTCTCCGGTGTGCCGCTGACAATCGTGCCCATCGATGCGACGTGGAATCTAAAGCTCGATGCCGCGGCGCGCGAGAAACTGTTCGCGAAAAAGTCGCTGCTGACGATGCAAGTCGAAGCGCTCTATCAGATGTGGAATCAAGAGACGCCGGTGCTGTTCGATCCGCTGGCGATCGCGATTTGTGTGGATGATACCCATTGCCAATGGGAAACACCTCGCAGCATCAACGTCACCGACACTGGCCTGACCGTCGCCAGCGACGAACCAACCAAGGGCTCGTTTCGCGTCGCCACCAAAACCGACGCCGCGAAGTTCACCGCCTGGTATATCGAGCGCGTTGTCGCCGCCGGCAAAACTAGCCTGCCGCGCGAACTGGTCAATCGCACGGAACTGATCACCGACGACAAGTTCCCCACGCGTGTCCATACGTTTGAAGACTACGACACCGATATCGAAAAAAGATGGTGGCTTTCCGGGCGTTTGGAAACCGAGGACGTGCCGAGCAAAGGAACGCGCGCCTGTCGCGGGCAACTCACGCTCGACTTCGATGATCTGCAAGGGCAACTCGACACGATGTACAACGCGGTGGTCTTCAATCCGGTGCCGGGGCCACCGATGGGCGAACGGACGCGACTCAAGTTTCGCTACAAGCTGCATGGCACCGATCAACTGCGCATTCAAATCTACTCGCTCACCAACGGTTACCATCGCTATCTGTCGCTGGCGGGTTTAAAGCAAGACCAGTGGCAAGAGGCGACCGTCGATATGACCGCCGCGCGTCGCCCCTATGGTTCCGGCGGCGCGCTGAGCAAGGATGAACGGATCGATGATATTCAGTTTTACGTCGATCCCCGCGCGGAAATCTTGATCGATGATATTGTGCTCTACGAAGCAGGCGAAGAGGCTGAAACGCGCCCGTTCCCCAAGCGTATTCTCTACACCGTCTGGTTCGATACCGGCAAGCAAGGGGTCGAATGGCCAGGCGATTTCGAAATCGTGCCACACGCAGCGCCACTGACGTGGAAGTGCGCCAAGCCTGTGGTGAAACACAAGGAGGAAGGTCCGAAGCTGGCGCTATTCTTGCGCGGCTCACGCCCCATCGAAGCTGCGCTCACTTTGGAATTCAACTACAAACACAACGGCAAACTGAAGGCACTGCCTGTGCTACTGAGCCATTCAATGAAGGACAGCGTGACCTATGTACGAGATCCCCTTCCCGTGGGCGAGGCAGGCAAGTGGCACAGCGGCCAGATGACCTGGAAGTTCGAGCCCCAGTCACCAGGCGATAAGCCCGCTTACATCAACTATCTGACGTTCCACTCGCCGGATGAACCCGAACTTTGGAT
>JBGSHH010000105.1:0-6581 GCA_041752355.1 Pirellulaceae bacterium
ATCGGTGTCCAAAGAAATCTCTGCGTCTTTGCAACGCGACGTGCTGCGATGCGAATCGATTCGCCGAGACTCGACGTGAAAAGTCATTTTGGGAGCGGTCATGTTTTTTAATCGAGTTCCGCGGGCAGCAATCCAAGCCAGAACAGCAACGCAATGGTGAGCGCAAAGAGAATCACGAGAACTGTCCATTGTCCCAGCGTAGGGTTGCCTCTCATCTGCGGATTTCCATTGTTCATGCGTCGTTCCAGATGATCCCAAGGTAATCGACGGCACGGCGCGTCCCTACCATTATCTCCCCGCTGCTAATTTGTGACAACGAAAGTTCCTCCAGGGTTGCACCAGCGGCGGAATCGCCTGGATTAGTGGAACTGGAAACCTCGCAAAGTCGATTGAGCATCTGGGGCACACGTGGCCGACAGACTCCTAAGAATCGAGCTAGCCCCGCCCGGCTCTCGAATTCTCCGATATCGAGGAGCGACTCGAAGTGGGTCGCGGCTGGTCTTACCCGGGTCGATTTGGTCCTTCGTTATTGCGGGGGAGCGTTTTCGATAATCGGTGTGCGAGGTAACCGGTTAAGTGCGTATTGACCCGAGTCGTTCCGGTGAGCGAGGTTTCGGTGGCTAAGTCGCAAGAGCTTGTGCCATTGAGACTAACGACTTAGTCCAATCTCGAAACGAGCTGGAAAAAAGTTCAATAGACGTCCTGTCACCCCGACTTACATTTCCTAACAAGTCCTCTTGCTGTTCGGAATCAACAACGCTGCCCACCCCTTCGGAGGTGGGAGTTTCTACGTTTTGGATCGTTGCAGTCAGCGAACCGATATTGCCGCGGGCCGTTGGTCCGCTGTAGTGCTCAATCGGTGATTGCCCTTCGCCGAATGTAAGAACGCCACCGATCACTTTAGTTTCGGTTCGTTTTTTCTTCTTCACCGCGGCAAAACGAAAATACAGTCGAACCTGAAGTAGCACGCACAGTTGCTGAACCTTCGCAAAATCTTGCGCATCGTCGGCCAGCGCTGGCAACCGACGGAGCAATGCCAAAGCTGCCTCGACTTCTCCCTCCTGGTTGTTGCTGGTGCGAGTTTGCCGGGCCTGCCGCTCGCTTAGTTCACGAATCAGATTCGTTTCCTGCGTCTTGAGCTCATTGAATACTGCGGAGATCGCCCGGAACTGGTCCGGGCTTTCCGCTAAGGCCAAATTCCGCTGAACAGTTGCAACCTTGCTCTGGATCAACACCAGCTCATTTTTTTGCTTCAACGCTGGAATTGTTTCGTCGACTTGCCGTTCCTGTTCAGCGTTAGCGAGTGCTCGTAGCTTTGTTTGGAGTTTCTCGAGGCCACCCTGAGACAACAGGCGCTGACGGATCGCCCCCAGCACGAATCGTACCGCTTTAGGCCCGTTGACGTGGTTATGGTGGCATTGAGCAGCATGGCTTTGCTGATACAGGCCGCATTTATAATGAAACGTCCCGTTATAGGGCGCGCGGTACATGGGCCAAGTGCAATTCATATCGAAGATCCGGCACCCCAACGGATTGTTGGCGGCATCACGCGAACGTGGCTTGCCGCGCTGGCTGCCGGCGCGTCGATCAAGCTCGGCGAGCAACTCTCGATGCTTGGTGGGTTCGACCAACGCTTCAAATCGCGTCGTTGTCTTGATAACCTGGTCGGGAGGGTTACGTACGACTTTCGGCTTCCCGTTCGCCAAGAATTCGTCGTCAGTGACTTCACGTGGCCCCTCTGGTGAAAAACGCAACTGATCGCCCATAGAGCGGCGACCATACGTCGCGACACCCACCAGAAGATCGTTTCTCGCGATGTTGGTGATCGTCGACTGGTGCCAAACACCCGAGACGATATGGGTCATTCCCTGGTCGGTGCGGAGTCGACCGGTGTCAGGCGCCGGTACACCTTCTTCCGTCAGCATTTTGGCGACTTGGGAAGCAGGCTTGGTCTCAAGCTCTTTCAGAATGCGTCGAATGATTACCCACTCGTCGGCTGGGCCCGGTAGCCAAATCACGTGATGGCCCGGCTTGCGCACGACTTCTCCTTTCTCAAGCTGTCGTACGACGTCGCCTTCGCTAGTCACCAGTGTGCGGCGAAAACCATAGGGTGCGCGGCCGCCGGTCGAAAACCCGTTCCGGGCGAGGCTGAGTTGCGCGAAGAGCATCTTCTGCGCATGGTCATGTCGAAACCTGCCGGACGTATCGTATTCGATCGTTGCCAAGAGAGTTTCGCCCAGGTCGGCGCGGCGGCGCTTCGTCAGCGGTGCCAGCGTTCGATCCATGAACACGACAGTCAGCCCACCTTTGCGCAACTTCGACTCCAGTGCTACGCCTTCCTCGGAATGATTCGGGCGCGCAAGGCGATCTCGGCGGGGAATCAGGACGTGGGTAACGTCATCGCAGCTAAGAGCCTCCTGCAGGAAGCGATCTAGCGCCGGGCGGGACATCTTATCTCCCGAGACACCATAGTCGAAGAAGATATCGCCTCGGACGGGAACCCGATCCCGGATCATCGATTCGATGACCTCGGCGACGCCATCGAACTCGAGTTTCAACTCAAGCGATTTTTGTCTTGCCCAATTAATATACTGTGCCGGTGTGGTCTCATGCCGGCCCTCGCTGTCGCGCGAATAGAACAGCGCGCGGCCGGGCGAGGTTCTCTGCTTCGCCATGGCTATTCTCCTTCGTGCAGTTCGAGTTGATGACGATTGTCCCACAGGAATTGCGCTAGCGCATTGATGTATTCATCGTCATCGAGGTTATCAAGGTCGCCGAGACTTACTTGGCAGTCAAATTCTGTTTGTGCATTCCACGCGCAGCTATCCAGAATCACGCGATGGGCGGCGCGCATCGCGGTCGCGACAACAGTCGTGGCGTTAGCCAGGTCCGTAGGCATGGCGATCAGTGCCCCATGCACGATGTCGCTCAGCGGGACGCCGTTAGGGTCCTGAAGCATTCCGGTTTCCTGAGCCCACGACTCGAGACGGAAGAGGAGCCCTAATCCAAGCAAAAAAGGGGCCGGCAGTTTCACGACGTCCTGACCCTTTTCGGGATCCGGTGCTAGACCGATATGCTTCAGGTACGACGCCACAGCGTCGGCGTCCTGTGCTGCCATCGCGAGCGTGAAGGCGCGCAGTTCCAATTCAACATCTGCGGGGATCGTTTTGACTTCAGATTTGCGCATCCGTGCATCCTCTGGACCAAGCAAGGTCTGACTTTTTGAGCACCGTTCCGTGGTGCAATTGCGATTATACAAGTGGCCGAGGAACAGAGTCAAATTATTCGCGTCCGCATTTTCAACGAGTTCCAGCAGAAACTCGGAGAAAAGACCGTAATCCAACGGTCGTTTCTTGCCGCAAATTGCCCAAGACCCCGCTCGCCAGTCGCTGAACAAACTTCCAGTAGCTAATGTGCCTCTACTTATATATGCCCCGTTTTTGCCCGATCTTTAGCGCTTTTATTGGGCACCCTTCAGCAATGATTGCTCCGATCGCCCGAAGGCAAGCGTATTAGAGATACTTCTTCGTCGCTGCAAACGAAGCCGGGATGAGCACGTTCGCTCTTGAATTGCAATGAAAGTAGAGGCTTACGCGATTTTGAAAAGCGGCTTACGCGGGCTTGCAGAATGTGCTCGACCGCTAGGCACTGGCGCATCCCCAGCACATTCTGCAAGCCCGCCAACAAGAATCGCTCGACGCCCTTGATCTCCCCGCGCAAGACTCTCTGCGAACCTTTGCGCGCGAAAGCGCTTTTTCGAACCGTTGATCCAATCAGCAGTTACGCGTTTCCGAGTCTCACACGGTGGCACTGTAGCGATTGAGACTCGTCATGGAAAAGAAATTCGCGCGTTAACAAGAAAACTCGCGCAGCTGTTAACCCGGCTGTCGTATTTTCTAAACCCCCACCCAATTCTTGGAATTAGTTAACAGGGGCGCGAGCGACGAGAGCGTCGTCATACCCCGCGCAGCGTCGGTTTGTGATCTATCTTTGTTGCATTCGACGCATCAGCGCTGTGCAAAAATGAAGTCATCTCAAGTATCCAGCACCACTTACGTAGCATAGTTCGATGGCTTCTATTTTCCAGTCGCTGCTGGTGGTCTTGGCCGGCGCTAACCAGAAAGAGTTGGCGCGGCAGCTCAAATATCTCAAAGTCGAGAACGAAGTGCTGCGAGCGAAGTTACCGGCGCGGATCACGATCACCCCCAAAGAGCGGCAGCGACTGCTGAAGTTCGGCGCGAAGTTGGGTAAAGCGTTGCGTGCCATGGTGACCATTGTTTCGCCCGATACGTTCCTGCGCTGGATTCGCGAAGAGAAGAAGTCCGGCCAGAAGAAAGCGCCGGCGAAACGTGGTCGCCGCCGCACACCGGAAGAGATCCGTAAACTCGTCATCAAACTAGGGCGCGAAACGGGCTGGGGGTACACCCGCATTTTAGGAGAATTGAAAAAACTGGGCGTCCGCGCTATCACCCGCAACACGGTGAAGAACATCCTCAAGGAACAGGGGCTCGACCCTGGTCCCCAGCGTGGTAAAGGAACCTGGGATGATTTTCTGAAGCAGCACGCCGCCAGTTTGTGGCAATGCGATTTTCTGAGCCAGAAAGTATTGACTTGGAAGGGCGTCAGAGAGGTCTTCCTGATTGCGTTCATTCATGTGAAAACGCGGCGCGTGATCGTTTCGCCCGCGACATTGCATCCCGACGAAGCCTGGGTCGTGGCGCAAGGCGAAGCGTTTGTGAAAGTAGCACGCAGCGGCGGATTGTCGGTCGGGCAATTGATGCATGATCGGGACACGAAGTTCACCAAAGAATTCGATCGAATCATGCAGCGACTGCGCGTGAAGGTGAAGCACACGGCATTTCGCTCCCCCAACACCAATGCTTACATCGAACGGTTCGTGCAAAGCCTGCAGCAGGAGTGTTTGGATAAGTTCGTGGTCTTTGGCGAGCGGCACTGTGACGTGCTGGTGCGCGAGTATGTCGAATACTATCTGACACTGCGTCCGCACCAGGGCTTGGATAACGAACTGCTCAACGCCAAGCGAGCGCGCGGCAGACCATCTACAAAGCGCGGTGAGATATCAGAACAGATCGTGCCGCTTCGCGAGGTACGCTCCCAACTGCGCTTGGGTGGTTTGTTGAAATCGTATCATCGCGCCGCATAATTGCTTGAGGTGCCTTGCCGTTCTAAAACAGCGGGGTCAGCGCCTTTCCTTCGGCCAGTAGGTTATAGGGACGATTCTGCTTGTCCTGTGCTTCCAGATCATGAATCCCCATGGCGTGATAGACGGTTTTGGCAATGTCGCCAGGCGTGACGGGGTTCTTCGCCGGAAACTCTCCGTAGCGGTCGCTCGAACCATATGTTTGTCCGCCACGAATGCCGCCGCCAGCTAGCACATCGGTGAGACAATGGGTCCAATGATCGCGTCCCGCCCCCGCGACGCCACCGGAACGCGGATCGCCAATCTTCGGCTTGCGCCCCATTTCGCTCGTGACCAACAACAACGTCTCCGCGAGCAGATTGCGATTGGCGAGGTCTTCGATCAAGGCGGAGAAACCTTGGTCGAATTGCGGCAACAACTCTTCCTTGAGGCAGCCGAAGTTATTGCCATGCGTATCCCAACCGCCACCGCTGGCGCATTTGCGTGCCTCGGCCGCTTTGGGATCGCCCATCCAAAAGACCGTGACAAACGGCACGCGTGCTTCCACCAAGCGCCGGGCCAACAGCAAGCTGAGGCCGTTGATCGACTCGCCGTACCTTTCGCGCAGCGCTTTGGGTTCGCGGGATATGTCAAACGCCTCACTGGTGCGCGAAGACATCAGCAGCGACAGCGCTCGCTCTTGTTGACGATTCCACGTTTGCACCTTGGCATATTGATCGAACTCGCGCCGCGCTGCGTCAAACTCCCGCAGCAAGGAATGACGCTGCGTCAGACGCTGAGTCGTCATACCTTGTTCCAACGTCAACGCCGGCGCGCGAATCTGGAGCGGCTCTTCGCGACTTCCATGGACGTATAACGGATCGTATTCGGTGCCTAGCCGCGCGGCGAACTGTCCAGGGCGCGTATAAGTCGGCGCGCCTTCCACATGCGGCAAGGTGATGGCGTTGGTGAGATGGGGATGGGGCGGACGTTTGGCAGCCACGACGGTTCCCATATAAGGCCAGTCGTCGGGGAAAGGTGTGCGATTATTTCCTAAGGTCAAGAAGGACTGGTCCGGCACATGACCCGTGAGATTGTGATAGTAGCCTGCATGATGATCGTTGGTGTTGACCGTCGCCCCAATCGAGTTCACTAGCGCCAAATGATGCGCCTGCTTGGCTAACAGCGGCAAGTGTTCGCACAAGCGAATCTCTCGCGACGATGTGGCGATGGGTTGAAAAGGTCCGCGATATTCCAGCGGTGCCTGCGGCTTCATGTCCCACATATCGACGTGCGATGCCCCTCCACTGAGAAAGAAGAGGATGGTCGACTTGGCGGTTACTCGGCCAGGGGAAGATTGAGAGGACGGAACTGTCGCCGGCAGTCCCGCCGCGCAATGTCTTCCCAGCGACAATCCAGCCAGGCCCAGAGAGGAGGCCAC
>JBGSHH010000106.1:0-2692 GCA_041752355.1 Pirellulaceae bacterium
GCCGACCATGGGTGTGGGTGTGATGATGATCTTCCAAGTCGCGTCGCTCTCGCGCAGGGTTCGCTTCAGCCAAGCGCGTTGTTCGGTTCCCCACAGCGTCTTCTCGGGTCCATCCGCCTGACGATTAGGCGAACGATAGTCGCGCCCCTCCGTGAACCAGAGCTGCAGATGTTTCTGAACGCGATGCGTGCGGTACGTAGGCGAGGTGCGATCGTCGAATTTGTGCAGGGGCATCTGCTCGCGGAATATTTCGATGCCCGTCGATGGCGCGGGGAGCTTGTTGCCGCCGAGATCGGCGTCGTTGAAACGGAAATCGTGATCGTCCTTCGACCAATACGCAGGCGTGCGCGCGAAGAATTCGACCAGGCGGGGAAAGCGAAACTGCTCGTGCCACTTCTTGCGCAGCTCTGGCAGTGTTTGCGCGGCGGTCTTGGCGGGGTGATCGTAATAGACGATGTCGCCGGTGCCGATGAAGAAGTCTGGTTGCAGCTTGAGCATGGCGGCGAAACTGGGATAGCCGAGTTGTTTGTCCTGGTCGGTTGCCGTCGTCGAGCCCCCTTCGGTCTTGCCGTGCATGAAGAAGCTGTAGTTCATACAGCTTCCCATGCAGAACGACAGCGGCTCATCAGAGTCGGCCGTCGGCAAGGTTTTGAACTGCCGTAGCGGGCCGGTGTGCGCATGCTCACGATCGCGACCGTAGATCAAGCGGTAATAGTAGCGTTGATTTGGCTTCAAATCCGTAAGTTGATCGCGCACGATGAAGTCGTGTTGCGCGTCGGCGGCGAACCAGGGGGTGCGCTGCGCGTCGCTAAAGTCCTGGGCGGAACTCCACTCAAAGCATGCGACTCCCGCCCTGCCGGGAACGTCGCCGTCATCGTCGAGCGTCGGCCCCGGGAGCGCGGTCAGTCGAGATTGCAGCAGCGCGCTGGTCGACGTGACTTCGCCCACCAATTCACCTTGGGCGTGATGAATGTCGGGTGTGGGTGGAGCGTCCGCCGCTCGCAGCGTGGCGGAAAGGAACCCGGCAAGAACGAACAGAATGAAGAGGCGATTGAAGTTCATGGTCGCTGTTTCTTGGTGTCATCGATCCAACGCAACAACTCATCCCGCAACGACTTGGCCTGTTCGGCATGGCTGGTGCTCAGGTCTTTAGATTCAGCGGGATCGTTCGCCAGGTCGTATAGTTCGGTTTGCTTGCTATCCAAGTAATAGATCACCTTCAAGTTTCCGCGTCGAATGGCGGCGGAGGCTTTGTGCCCGGAGCCATGATTGTGCGGATAGTACCAGGCTAACGATCGTTCGGTGAGCGACTGATCCGCTTTGCCGCGCAGCGCGCTGACCAACGACTTGCCATCCAGGTGTTGCCGAGGTTGCAGTGGCAGGCCGCAGAGCTCGAGCAAGGTGGGAAACAGATCGGCGGTATAACCAGGCACGCTCGTGGTCGTCGGTTTCAAGTGGCCCGGCCAGGCGATATACGTCGGAATGCGAATGCCCCCTTCGTAGTTCCAACCTTTGCCACTGCGAAAAGGAAGATTGCACGTCGGACCGGGATTGCCTTTGCCCAAGGTGCACAGTCCGCCATTGTCGGAAGTGAAGACCACGATGGTGTTGTCACGCAGTTTCAATTCATCGAGCGCGGCGAGGACACGACCGATGTTGTTATCGAGATTTTCCATCATGGCGGCGTAGTCGGCATTGTCCTGACGCCCGCGCGAGACGGAGTTGAACGTGCCCGGCAGCTTCGGAGTCGCCGTGTTGTCGAAGAGCTTGGCGCGCTTGTCTTGATACTTGCCTGGCAAATCTTTCGGCGGTTGAATCGGCGTATGAATCGCGTAGTGACTGAAGCACAGGAAGAAGGGACGTTTCGCATCGCGCTTCTGCAGGAACTCGATCGCGCCGGTAGTGAGCGCGTCGGTCAGATAGTCGCGTGAGTTGCCATTTTCAAAATCAGGAACATCCCACAACGTTGGCTTATCGCCAGCGCGTTTGTAGGGAAAGTAATACGACGCAGGCTGGCCGGCGCGATTCACCCCTTTGGTCCATTCGAAGCCATGTTGGCGGGGATGATCGGCGTCCTCCTCGCCGAGATGCCATTTGCCAAGATAGGCGGTCTGGTAGCCTTGCGATTGAAAAGCTTCACCCAGCGTGGTTTCCGTCGCAGGCAGAAGTACGCCTGAGCCGGGATGAATCCAATCGGTGATACCCAGTCGCTGCGGCACCTTGCCTGTCATCAGCGCCGCGCGCGTCGGCGAACAGACGGGATGAGCCGAGTAGAAGTCCGTAAAGCGCACGCCTGACTTGGCGAGCGCATCGAGCTGGGGCGTTTCGTGGAAGGTCGAGCCATCAATGCCCACATCGCAGCGCCCTAAGTCGTCGATGAAAAAGAGCAGCACGTTGGGTCGGTTGCTGGCGGCGGGAGGAGACTGCGCACACGCGCGATTGGTCGCGATCGTGCAACACACGCCCATGGCCAAGAGCAAGATAAACCATCTCATCAGGGAGCATCCTTCGCAGCGGGACGGTTCTTCTTTTTCTTAGGCGCGTCGTTGACAGCTGCCGGCAAGTCGTCGCTGGGTTGATTCCACAGTCGATAGGGATCGTGCAAGCGGCGCATTTCCGCGAGCAGCAAGGCCTCCATTTCGGCCAGCTTCTTGGCGTAACGCGGATCGTCGGCGAGATTCGTTTGCTGCTT
>JBGSHH010000107.1:0-3417 GCA_041752355.1 Pirellulaceae bacterium
GTGGTCAATTTTCCGGTGGCCGGTTTGCGGCGTACCGTCTCGCCATGACAGATCATCGCGATGCCGAACATCGCCATGAGATAGATCGCCGTTTCGACCGTCGCGTCGCCGGTGTAGTCGGTCAAGTCGAACGATTTGATGCCTGTCCGCCAGTTTTCAGCCACGCGAGTGTCCCAAGCCTTTGCCGCCCCAACAATGCACTCTCCCACCCAGGGCATTTCGGCTTTGAGATACTTCTCCACTTCGTCGTCGGCCATCACGATACACACGTCCAAAAGCGCGGCGATCGTAAAGATTCCCCAAAAGATCCGCACATACCAACGCGGGCTATCGAAGGCGATGATAAACGTCACCAGATACAGACTTAGCGGCAAGATCCAAAGGAACGGCACCACGGCAACGTCCTGGCAGATATGACTTGTCACCGCCACCAGCAGCACCGACGCCAATGCTGGCAAGGCAATCCAAGTCGTAACATCGAGCCAATGCAACGGTTCGGGCATGACCTTCTTTTCGGGATACATGATCTTTTGCACTTCGTCGTCGGAGTCTCGTTGAAAGACGACCGCCAACAGAAAGATCAGTAGCAGGTAAACGCCGAACATCGTCGACCAAAATAGGTCCTGCTGTCCGCTGGTAAAAGTAGGTTCCAAGTAGAACGGGAACAACCAGAGCGAAGCGAGCGAACCTACGTTAGAGAGTGCGTAAAGTCGATACGGCGATACTCCGCTGTACATCGTGCCAAACCAGACCTGCACCAGCGGCGCTGTGGCGGCCAACGCGAAATACGGCAATCCTACATTGAACACCAGCAGCATGAGAATGCCGCTGACAGGTTCGGCATTGGGCGTAGGTTCCCAATACACGCTTGGCGAAATCGGTAGCGTAAGCGCCGCCAGAAGCACGACAAAACCATGCACGCGCATCTGCCAGGCAACGCTCAAATAATGGCCCAGCAAGTGGGCATACGCGTAGCCCGCCAGCAAGACAGTTTGAAAGAACAGCATGCAGGTGGTCCAGACGGCCGGGCTGCCACCGTACCAAGGCAAGATCAGCTTACTGATGATCGGTTGCACAAGAAACACGGCGATCGCGCTGATCAACATCGTGATCGCGCTAGACCAGGCGAAGGAAGACGAGCGTTCACCCGACATGCGAATGGTCCCCAGAAGCGGCTAGGCTTCGAGCGTGATGATGATGTTCTTGAAGGCAGGCGTTTTCGATTCGCCATCGGAAGTGCGCGGGACCAGCACATTGGCTTCGGGATAGTACATGGCCGCATTGCCGGCGCGTATCTGATCGAATCGACGGACGAGAATGTTGCGCATCGCGCCGGTTTCGCTCCGCACCGTGATGCGTGATTCCTCCGTCAGTCCCAATCGCTCGATATCGGCGCTATGCAGCAAAATGATGTCGCGACGATCTTGTCCTCGATAGAGATCGTACTCCTCATAAACCACGGTGTTGAACTGACCTTCACTGCGGATGGTCATCAAGCGTAGTTCGCGCTCACCTGTCCCTTGCAAAATCGGCAAAGGGTGTGCGTGCAACATCGCTTTACCGGTGGGTGTGGGAAATCTGGCTTGATGAAAGGTTCGCCCAGGAATTTGGAATTCCTTCTTCGTCGCCTCGATCTTGCTGATTTGTTCGAAGCCGGGGATCACTTTGGCGATCGCTTCGCGAATCTTGCCGGTGTGCTGCATCGACGCCCAATCGATGGGCGATTGTTGGCTGAGAACTTGCTCGGCGATCGTGGCGATCACTTCGACTTCGCTCTTGGGGCCTTCGTGACGTCGCGGGCCGCCATCGGAAAGGCGAATGTAGTTGAACATCGATTCTTGCGTCGTCGGTTCGGGCTCTTCATCGCGGGCCAGCACGGGCAAGATAATGGTTTCCTTTGCCAAACCATGCGCATGGCCCGTATTGAGTGTGGTGTTCAGGTAAACAATCTGCTCGAGTTCCGCGAGCGACTGACCAGCGAATGTCGCATCGGGATTTGAGCCGTACAGATTGCCTCCCAAGCAAAAGCCGGTCTTGAGTTGCTTCTCGTAGGCTGCTTCCATGCAGGCCATCGTATCGAGTCCCTTGGTTGTCGGCAGCTTGACTTGAAAGTGTTGCTCCAGTCGCTCGAAGATCGCATCCTTCAGCTTGGGCGTGACGCCGACCGAGCCGATCCCTTGCACATTGGAATGTCCGCGAATCGGCATGAGTCCCGCGTTTGGTCTGCCCACCATGCCGCGCAATAACGCGAGACTCGCGATCGCCTGCACGTTATGCACGCCGTTGACATGATGCGTGATTCCCATCGTCCAACTAAAGACGACATTCTTCGCCGCGGCATATTTGGTGGCGATCTCCTCGATTTGCGCGCTGTCGCAGCCCGACTTCTCATAAATCTCTTCCCACGAAGTATGGGCCAGCGATTGCAGCCATTCATCAACATGCTCACAGCTGGCGCGCAGGTAGGCTTCGTCATGCTTGCCCATTTCCACGACGCGTTTGGCGATGCCAGTAAGCAGCGCCAAATCGCCGCCGATATGCGGCTGTACATAGGTCGTGGCGATCTTCGTGCCAAACAGCAAACTCCAGGGACTACTGGGAACACGAAAGTTGACCAGGCCGGTTTCGCGCAGGGGATTGATCACAATCACTTCCCCACCCCGGCTACGAACATGTTTGAGCGACGTCATCAAACGTGGATGGTTGCTGGCTGGATTGCCACCGATGACGAACACCAAATCGGCACGTTCCAAGTCGTCCAACACCACCGTCGCGGTGCCGGTGCCGAGCGAATTCTGCAAGCCGACACCACTGGCTTGATGGCAGTAGTAGCTGCAATTGTTGACGTTGTTTGTGCCGTACATCCGCGCGAAAAGCTGCAACAGAAAGCCTGCTTCGTTGGAACTGCGCCCGCTGAAGTACCAAAAGGTTTCATCGGCGGACGTCGCGCGCAGCTTGCCCACGATGCGGCCGAAGGCATCGTCCCAAGAGATCGGGCGATAATATTGGTCGCCTCGCTCCAGGACCACGGGTTGCACCAGGCGACCACACATCTCTAAGTCGCGCGGTGAGAATTGCTGCAATTGCGGTAGTGAGTAGGTGCTCCAAAACTCCGGCTTGATCGCCCCTTGCATGTCGGAGGCCATCGCCTGCAGCGATTTTTTGCAGACTTCCGGAAATCCGCCGATCTCATTCACCATCCCTCCACGCTGGCCGCCCATCCCCAACGCGCACGTCTTACAGGCGTTCTTCGAGCGCATCGCCTTCCAGAGCTTCCAGAAGCCGCCGACCTGTCGGGCTTTGCCGAAGGTGTAAAAAATGGCCGGCCAACCGCCGCCTGAAGAGACCTTTTTCATCCGTATCGAACCCGGCAAGAGGGTGTAAATGGTGGCAGGGTAGGGAAATGAGAGATGCTGC
>JBGSHH010000108.1:0-2888 GCA_041752355.1 Pirellulaceae bacterium
TGCTGTGCGTAATCGACCGCCCATCGGCATCGTACCAAGACTTACGGGCCACCGAAGATGAAAGTGCGCGTTTGTAGTCAATCGAGGCCCATCGTTGATCGCGCGCAAGGCATCGTTTTCTTGACTCGAATCGCTGCTACGATGCTTGTTCGTCGTCGCGAACTTGGCACTTCGCGATCGCCTGCCGGCAGTCGTGTGGAAAGACCACCAAAATCTCCCGCCCGGCGGCGCGCTGGGCTTGGATCGCGTCGCTTAAGATATCAAGAAAAATCGCACGTTGATCGGCGCGGCGCGCTAGTGGCAAACCTTGATGACAAAGCGCGAGCGGTTGTCGTGGGGGTAGCCACGAAAGGTCGCGCAGGCACTCTTCGAGCGCATCCCAGTTGGGACGGAAGTATGCGGGAAAGCTAAGCTCGCGCGCTAGCAAGTGAAGCAGATGGGCTTTGTCAATTTGGCCTGGGACACGCACGACGAGGGCGTCATTGGGCAACGATATCGCGCCAGTAGGAGCAAAGACAAAGTCGCTGGAATTCATCGCCACGCTCACTTGATGCGCTGAAACGTTTCGTAGTGGTCGGGCGTATAATAAACTTCGCCACCGTCGCCCGTAATGACGCGCTGCGGTCCGGGACCAGACAATTTCGGCGTTGGATGCACCCATTCCTGATAGTACCCGGACTTTTGTTTGGGTAATCGCCGCTCGCGGTTCTGAAACACACTACCATCGTTGGGAAACGAGAGTCGCTCGTCGGCAGCGATGCGTTTGAGCGTCGGTGCTAGATCCACTGAGCCGCGAAATACAACGCGGCCGTCCAGATTGCGAATCGTGACTTCGGCAATCTGAGTCGGATCCTTACTCTCCTCAACGTCCGGTTGGGCGTCCTTCGAGAGATCCAATTCGATCGGCTTGGTGTCGGTCTGCCTATCAACGCCCGGCTTATTGACGGGTGGCTTCTCGACTTCGGCGGGGCGTTGGTTGCCTTGTTGTGAGGCGATATAGCCGAACGCCATCACGACCAAGGCAATGAATAAACGCACGCCCAAACGGCTCGCGCTTTGCTTGGAAGCCTTGGGACTTCGTGGTCGCCGGAATTCGTTCGGTGACATCATCGCTAACTACCAGGTGAAGAAGGCGAACACCCAAATCAACGCGGTCACCAGCGGAACAACCACCAACGCCACGACAATCAGCGACTGCTTGTTGTTCTTGTTGGAGTTGCGGTGTTGGTATTGCGCGAGTTTGGCTTGCGCTTCATATGGGTCCATGATGACATCTCCGACGGGGCGCTGGCAACCAACTCGTACGGTTGCGCTTAGCCAGGCGTGCGGGCGAGACGCCCGCGCTCCAATGTGGAGCAAGCCGGTCGCTCTCCACAACTTACAAATACATTCCCACAAAGCCACCTGCTTCATCGCTGGCGGCGCGAAGCTTCTCAATTCGTTCGAGCGCGCGATTCAAATCGCCAGCTTCAATGTAACGATCAAACTCTGCACATACCGAATGCCGCACGGAGTCGTGAAACCACTGCACGATCGGTTCTGTGAGCCAGTCGCATGTCTCGCGCACTAACTCCACCTGCAATTCGCAACGGTTGGTGACGAGATCGGTGGCGTCGGTGAACACCGTGCCATCGAAGCGAAACTCCAACATACCGTGGTCGGGGCGATTGGTGAGATGATAGACGCACTTGGCGTTGTAAAGGTAATACGTGTTATGGCTGCCATGCGTATCGATCGCTTGCTTGATTCTTTCGCATAGCGCGCGGTACTTGGGCGAAGCATCGAGCGGGATATCGAGCCGCCCCACGCTCCGTAGCGGCAGGCAATCGAACGTAATATCAACCCAAGCGGACATGACAAGACTCTCCCTGTCGGCAAGGCGCCGTGGCGCGATTCATCAACGACCAAGGCCGAAACGAATCTCGGCCTTGCATCTGCGACGCTGACATTCTAACACGCGATCCGTCCATTTACTTCAAGCTGGCGGTGCGTGGAGCGACGGTCGCAGGATCGGGCTGTTCCCAGCCGAGCGTCAGCCAGCCTTTGTCGGCTTCCAATTGACGCAGGGTAAGCTTACCCGCTTGTTCCCACTTGCCTGGGAGTTGGAGGCCATCATTGGCAATTTCGGGCTTGAACACCGAACTGAACTTCTTGCGCAAGAAGGTTTTGAAAGTCACCTGGCGAATGCTCAGGCCTTCCTTGCCATTGACATACTCGACGACCACATCGCCTTCGCGCGTGAGCTTCGAGCCATTGCCAACTTTCTCGAGTTTGTAGGTCGCCGCAATGATAATGTCGTTCTTGTATTCTTGCTCCGACCGGCTGAATTTCTCGCCGTGAATGGCAATCTTTACCGTGTTATCGGTAAAGACGACGGCGATGGGTCGCACCTTGGAGAAAGTCATGGACCAAGGGTCTTTATCCTCGGTGATTTGCAATTCCTCTGGCACTTCGCCGGTCGCTTCCTTAAACAGTTCCGCGAGTTTTTCGTCGGTCAGTGTCAAGCCGGAGAGCACGGTTTCGGCCGCGTTCCCCACCAAAGATTCATGCACGCGGACCGACAAATCGGGCGCGCCCGCGATCGCAGGCGGGGCGGTCGGCGCGCCCAATCGCGTGGCATTGGCCATCAGAGCAGTGAGGCGAAAGCCATCGCTGGTGGTCGACATCACCAAGTGTTGTGGGAATTCACCTTTGCGTTCTAGCGGGTACTTGAACTTATTGAGATAGGCGTCTTGTGCCTTGGCGAGCATCTCGGCGGCGCGGAGATCGATCCGGCCTTCCAAGCGGCGTTCGGCCCGCTGACTGGCGATCGCTTCGGCTTGGGCGGTTTTGCTGCCGACTTGTTTGGCCGCGATTTTTCGCACGATCTTGTGCTTGGCACCGACGCC
>JBGSHH010000109.1:0-4995 GCA_041752355.1 Pirellulaceae bacterium
GAACCCAATGCCGAATTCCCTCTGACGATGGACTTGCGTCGGGGTAAGTAGCATTGCGAGTGCAAATCGTGGATAGTAGGGGAGTGTTCGAACTCGTCGGTCAAGTCGGAAGTTTGCCATGCGAGTCGCTTTGCGGCTTGCACCTTTCCAGCCTATTGCCACTGATCGTCCCGATACATGCCTCCACCTGTCGATGCCGCCGCGCCCACCAATAACCTGCTCGCGAGCTATTTGGCTCCCGCCGCAGCCTTTGATGAAGCGGCCACTGGTCCCAACGCGCTGCGCCCTCATTGGCAGAACACGTTTAGCAAGATTGTCGCGCTTGGCCCGGCGGAACTAACGCGCCGCCAGGAACTCGCGCAGCGAATGCTCCGCGAGAATGGGGTCGCTTACAATGCTTTTGGCGATCCGCACGAACTGGCCCATCTGGCGGAACTCGATACGCTACCACTGCTGATTCCCTCCGAGGAATGGAAGAAGCAGGCGGCAGCGCTAGAGCAACGCGCGCAACTGCTCAATTTGATTCTCTGCGATTTGTATGGTGGGCAAGATCTGCTCAAGCGCGGTTTGCTGCCGGCAGAGTTTCTCTATGCAAATCCCGGCTTCGCCCGTGCGTTACATGGGCAGCGCGTCCCGGACGATCGCTATTTGCATTTGTACGCCGTGGATTTGGCCCGTGCTCCCGATGGAAATTGGTGGGTCGTGGCCGATCGAAGCGAAGCACCTTCCGGCGCTGGCTACGCGCTTGAGAACCGGATTGTGATGTCGCGAATGTTGCCCGATATCTTCCACGAAAGTCAGGTGGAACGACTGGCACCGTACTTCATCACGCTGCGCGAGACACTCCAACGCCTGGCCCGTGATCGACGCGACAATCCCCGCATTGTGCTGCTGAGCGCAGGCCCCAGTCATCCGCATTATTTTGAAGACGCGTATTTGGCGCGTTATCTCGGCTACACGTTGGTCGAAGGGGGCGACCTGGCGGTGCGAAATAATCAAGTCGCGCTCAAGACGCTGGGTGGCTTGTTGCCTGTGGACGTAATTTTGCGTCGCGTTCACGATTTGGATTGCGATCCACTAGAACTGCGCGGCAATTCCTCGACAGGTGTCGCCGGTTTGTTGCAAGCGGCGCGCTCCGGCAATGTATTGATCGCCAATGCGCTAGGGAGCGGACTGGTCGAATCTCCAGCGCTCTTGCCTTTTCTGCCGGCGCTCTGTCGCGAGTTGTTAGGCGAGGACTTGAAACTTCCCTCCATTGCTACGTGGTGGTGTGGTGGCGAGCCAGAACGTAAGTACGTCCTCGAACACTTGTCCGAACTGGTCATCATGCCTGCGTTCAACACTTCGCATCGCGAGCCGATTGTCGGCGGCAATCTCAGCCAGAAAGCGCGCGAAGAATTGGCGACGGCGATCAAAGCGCGTCCCACCATGTATGCCGCGCGCGAACGAATCGTGCGATCATGTACGCCGGTCTGGCATCAAGGGCAAGTACAACCGTGGCACGTTCACTTGCGAACGTATCTCGTAGCATCGGGCGACGGCTACGTCACGATGCATGGCGGGCTGACGCGAGTCGCCGCGGAGAAGAAAACCGAAACCGGCGGCAGCATCGTACACGAAGGACGCAAGGACGCTTGGATTCTATCCAGCGGACCTGTGAAGGAAGTTAGCCTCCTGATGTCGTCTGGCCACAATGTTGGTCTACGGCGCAGCGGGGCGGAACTTCCGAGTCGCGTGGCGGATAATCTGTTTTGGCTCGGTCGTAATGTGGAACGAGCGGAAGGGGCGGCGCGTTTGCTGCGCACGATCCTGGTGCGTCTCACCAGCGAGTCGCAACTGGGCAGCATCCCGGAACTGCCGGTGCTGTTGCGCTGCGCAGCCGATCAAGGGCAGATCGAGCCCGGCTTCGTGGTCGAGGGGATGAGCCAACAACTTCCCAAGATCGAAAAGGCCTTGCCAGCAGCGGTGTTCGACGAGCGACAGGTGGGGAGTTTGCGCTTCACTCTGTCGGCGATGCAGCGTGTGGCATCGATCGTGCGCGATCGCATTTCGCTCGATTCGTGGCGAATCATCAATCGCATCGATCAAGACTTTCGTCCACCTCGTCGCGGCAGCACGCTCGATTTGAGCGACTTGCTGGTAATGCTCAATCAAGTGGTGCTCGATCTTACCGCTTTTAGCGGCCTGGTGATGGAGAGCATGACGCGTGCCCAAGGCTGGCGATTCTTGGATATCGGTCGCCGCATGGAGCGGGCGGTACACACCATGAGCCTGTTGATGAACTCCATGGTCGAGTCGCAACACAACGACGCCGCCATACTCGAATCGATCCTGGAAGTGGGCGATAGCCTCATGACGTATCGCTCGCGGTACTTGTCGAACTTGCAACAAGCGGCGGTGCTCGATTTGCTCATGACCGACGAAACGAATCCCCGCTCGCTCGCCTATCAATTCGCCGCCTTGCACGAGCATGTCGAGAACTTGCCGCGCGATCGCTCGCAACCGATGCGCAGTCCCGAACAGCGGATCGTGATGTCGGCGCTGCATAGCGTGCGAATGGTCGATGTCGAGACGCTCAGCGAACTCGAACAAAATGGCCGCCGCAATCATTTAGAAAGATTTCTCACGCGGCTGGCGCAACAATTGCCGAAGCTTTCCGACGTTATCGCGCACAAGTACCTGATTCACACCGGCCCGCCACGACAATTGAGCGACATCTTGCCGGAGGAGCGTTCGGCATGAAATACCGCGTCACGCACGATACCTCCTACAACTACAGCGACGCGGTGCCGGTGTGTCACAATTTCGTACACCTCACGCCGCGTGACACCGCCTGGCAGATCTGCCGCAACCACAAGCTCGTGATCAAGCCAACGCCGGCGATTAGTTTGCGACGACTCGACTATTTCGGCAATCAGGTGACGTATTTTTCGCTGCACGAGGGGCATCGACGATTGAGTCTCTCCGCCGTGAGTCGCGTCGAGGTCCGCCCCTTTCCCGTGGCCGATCCCGCCACCAGTCCGCCGTGGGAAGATGTCCGCGACGCGCTCAAATCGGATCGTTCGCCCCTGGCGATGGAAGCCTATCAGTTTTGCTTTCCATCCCCCTTTATCGACAAACTCTGGGGTGAACTCGGCAAGGCACTAGCGGATTACGCGCTGGTTTCCTTTACGCCCCGACGGCCGATCGTGGAAGCCGCTTTGGAACTGACGAAACGTGTCCATCGCGAGTTTCGCTACGACGCCGCCGCCACGAATGTGAATACACCGTTGGAAGATGTGTTTCGATTTAAGCATGGCGTTTGCCAGGATCTTGCGCATGTCGAGATCGGCGCGCTGCGCGCCATCGGCTTGGGCGCACGCTATGTTAGCGGCTATTTGCTCACACATCCGCCTCCTGGCAAGCCCCGTCTGGTCGGTGCCGACGCCTCGCACGCCTGGCTGGCGGTGTATTGTGGTTCACATGGCTGGATCGACTTCGACCCCACCAACAACTTAATCCCCACCGACGAACATATCACGCTCGGCTGGGGGCGCGACTATGGCGATGTTTGCCCCGTCGCGGGCGTTTTTGTCGGTGGAGGATCCAATAGCCTCACGGTTGCGGTCGATGTCGCGCCGCAAGAAGGTGCCGCCGCCTGACGCAGAAGGACGTCTAGCTCACTGCTGGCGTGCGCGATAGGATGCCCAGGCACGGAGCACTCATCATGAATATGCAATCGCAATCGCAGTCGCAATCAGCCGATTCCACGAGTACGGTCACGTTTCAAGACTACGAGACCACTGACTTTTATGACGAACTCATCGCCGAACCTGGCAAAGCGCGCAAGCACGCTCGCCTATTAACGCGTCGTTTGGAGTCGCGCGCCCCCGGCGAACTGCTGCGTCGCCAGGCGGCGGCGGAACGTTCGCTACTGCGAATGGGGATCACTTTCAACGTCTATGGCGACAAGCAAGGGACGGAGAAGATTTTTCCTTTCGACGTGGTGCCGCGGATCGTCGATGCCACGGAGTGGGATTATCTTGAAAAGGGTCTCAAGCAGCGTATCAAAGCGCTCAACCTCTTCATCAACGACATCTATCACGAACAGGCGATCGTCAAGGAAGGCATTCTTCCCAAAGCCATTCTCAAAGATGCCGCCAGCTATCGCACCGCCTGCAAAGGCTTGAACCCGCCCCATGGCGTGTGGTGTCACATTACCGGCACCGACATCGTGCGCAATAACGATGGGCAGTACTACGTGCTGGAGGACAATCTTCGTTGCCCTTCGGGCGTCTCCTACGTGTTGCAAAACCGCGCCGTCATGAAACGCAGCTTCCCGAAAGTTTTCGATGCGTCCAAAGTGCGCCCGGTGCAAGACTATCCCAGTCGCTTGCATGGCGTACTCGAACGCCTGGCTCCCGGCGGGATCGGCTCTCCCACGGTCGTGCTGCTCACGCCTGGTGTTTATAACTCGGCTTATTATGAGCATTCGTTTCTGGCACAACAGATGGGCGTCGAACTGGTCGAGGGGCGCGATCTGGTCGTGCGCGATGGCTTTGTTCACATGCGCACCACATCTGGCTTTGAGCGCGTGGACGTGATCTATCGCCGCATTGACGACGACTTCATCGATCCCCAGGCTTTTCGGAAGGACTCCCTGCTCGGCGTGCCGGGCTTGATGGATGTCTATCGCAAAGGTCGCGTGGCGATGGCCAACGCCCCTGGCACCGGCGTCGCCGACGACAAAGTGATCTACGCCTTCGTGCCGCAGATGATCAAGTTCTATTTGAACGAGGAAATACTGCTCCCCAATGTGCCGACGTATGTCTGCTACGACGAGGAGCAGCGCAAGGACGTACGGGACCATCTCGACGAGCTGGTCGTTAAGGCTGCCAATGAGTCAGGCGGCTATGGTATGCTGGTTGGCCCGCATTCCACGAAAGAGCAACAACAGCAATTCGCCGAAAAGATCAAGGAGAACCCTCGCAACTATATCGCGCAACCGACACTTTC
>JBGSHH010000110.1:0-4646 GCA_041752355.1 Pirellulaceae bacterium
TGTATTGACTCAGGCCATTCGTGATCGCATTTGCATCAGCGTCAGAATCCAGCAGTTGTTTCAACTTAAATGCATGCTGCTGAATAGAACTGGAAACATCATCCAGCGGGGTCTTCGTAGCATTGACAACATCTTGTGCCAGATTGCGGATTTGCGCTGCGTAGTCGCCAGTGTAGTGACCGGGGATAATTTTTATTCCAGCGCCGCGCCCAAGTCCAAATACGAGCGATTTCATGTCATCAATCGTCGGTGTGGCATCCATGGTGATGGGTCTCCAATGGCAAGCACGCAAGCGAGGTGTTAGGCGTCACGGCCCTAGCGTTCACCGCGACGATTGGGTCGCGAGCGTAATTCGCTCCACCAGTCGTTCCGTCGTCCAATGGCTGGGGCCATTTGCAACCGCCTCAACCGTTATCTTCCCATTCGATTCGTCTGCCCACGCTACGGAGACCTCAATTGATACCACTTCGCCCGCCAACCGCACTTCGCGCACCAACGGTGCCGCGCCAATCTGGGAAACCAGTTCGCCCTGGGACTTGCGCGCCCAGAATTCGAGTTCCACGGTCAGTGCTGCGTAGGCGTTGGCTTTTTCCATGGTTGACCTTGCGTGATCCCTAACGACCCAGTTCACTCGCCTTCCGTTTGATTCTCCACCACGCTAGACGTTGCGGCAGTCGGGTGCAACGAATGGTTAAACGACAAGCGACCACGCAGGGCCCCAGCGGCGAACGCTAAGCCCAGTGCGAAGGAAGCTACTGCCATTGCAGAATGTTCTCCGTACATTGTCGGTGGCAAGGGCCGCTTCACTAATTTTGCGCGTTCATGCAAATCAAGATGCTGAAAGATCTCAAACGTCCCCAACGCGAACAATAGTGCTGCTGGTAGCAACAGAAATAGAGGCCACGATGGAGCTTTCTGTGTCACAATCTGTCACCTCCCGAAACGGTTCACCGCGCCGCGGCGAACCACGTCGACCTAATGATCTGCGGCCCACGACCTCACGACTCTGGATCAAACCCGAATTCTCGAAGCTCCTGAGCACAGCGACACGCTTTCGCCAGACGTGCGGCCCAGGCGATGGCCTCCTGACGGGAAGGCAACTCGAGCACCGCGAATCCACCATTGAGCGGAGGCGCCCATGGGTAGCCTCCCTCAGCAACCGAGCCCTCGGCCGAAACGAGCACAGGCGGCACGGCTTCATCAATACCACCGCCGAAAACGTAGACGCCTGCTTCCTTCGCCTCCCGTATCACGGCATGCGAGTCTCGACCCACCGCCTCCCACTCACTGTCGGGCACATTCATGGCAGCACTAGGGAATGAAATGAGATACTTGGCCATGCTCTGCTTCTTCTCCGTATCTTGTGGTTAGTGAACCCGGCCCAGCCTAATGGACTGCATCACTGGGCCGGCGGTGATGACTCTCCATGGGAAACCGGCCCGGCCGCCGGCACCAATGCAGGCGATTGTTCGGCCGTTTCGTTTGAATGACAAAACACGAAGACATCATCCGCACTGTATACATGGTCCGGCGACGCACGGAAACCTCGCAGCCACAGGACACCGTCAATCCGACGCACGTAGAAGCCCTTGAGGGTTTCGTCGTCGTCCACGAGGGGTGCCGAGGCAACGGTGAGCGAACCGGGCGGCGCGCAATGGGTTGTCGGCGATTTATCAATGAATCCTTCCGGTTGGTCAGTAAGCTGAAGCCTGAGATGCGGGCCAAGTTCTAGCGGGCACATTGCGAGACCATTGCTCGCCGCACGCTCGACGATTGCTGTGAAAGTGGCGCCGTCGCACAAGCCAAGTTCCCCGGCGGAAACTTCACAAACTTCGAGCAGCGCGTCGTCGGACGACGTAACGAATCGATCGTCCGCGAATAGACGTTCAGCCGATTCGTTGAACCGGACTCCGGCTTGCTGCAGCCTCGACCGCAACGCTTGTTTCGGCACACCTCCGATGCGGACGATGCGTCTGGCACCGCCCAATCTTGACGGATTGATGTCGAAAGTAGGCATTGGCATAACTTTGCAAGTATGACGCCCTGCGTGTGGCCTAACAAATAGTATATGGAACTGAGCATATTCCGGTCCTAAACAGCATTCTGCATAAGCTGCGAATCGTGTCAATTTCTGCGATGGGAGTGGTGCTCGGTGCCCAGCTCGGCGAACGACATTCTTGACAGCGGCCAGTTACGGTGCTCATGCAGGTGCGAAACCAAACGCGGGCGATGCAACTGTTGATGGTTCTACCAAGAACGGTCGGCCGCGCGATATCTGACGGCCATCGATTATGCCTCGAACCAACACTTGGTGTTGCCCGTCCGCGACCGCGACTGTTTAGGCGTTCGCTACGTACGCGTCTCCGAGCCAGCGCAATTCCGCTTCCGAGGCGGAGACTTTTAGGAAGGAATTCCATTGCCCGACCCAAAACCGGAATGGCACACCAGAACCCGACGGAAGCATGAGCGAGTCGTCAGCCGCCGCGAGGTCGATCGTGACGGGACCGAGTCGGCGGTAGGGATATGCAGGGTCCGGCGGATCAATCAAGAAGTACTCCACCCCACATAGGATGAGTTCCGCAGGACGGTAGCTTTCTCGAAGCGTGGCAGGTCCGGCCATGTCCCCCACCCAGACTTCGAGTTTCAGCCGTGCGATTCGCGCCACCCACGAGATCGTTAACTCGCTCAGAACAGCGTCGTGGAAGCCGTTGGGTAGGGTCTGGTCTAGCTGGAAGATGTTCATCGGGAAACTGCAATACTAACGTGAGAGGCTCTGTACCCGCTTGTGCTGCCCGCGTGTACGCCCGCTCGCGTTCAACGCAGTGCATAGGCGTCATTCCTGGCGTTCCAAGTGTGCTGTCGCCGTGATGTCTTGGGAAATGGCAACGGTGATTTCCTGATTGTAGGGAACGAGGAATTGTTTGCTGGATTCGCCAGTGTCCGATTCCGTGAACGTGATCGTCACCGTTACACCCTCGTCGGCAATCTTGTCGATCGTCACCTTCTCACTCGTGCCTGCGCCATCGGGGCTACGTTCTCCCGACTCGGAGATCACCCCCGTGTGCGATACGCGATACCGACCAACCGACTCGCTATTGCCGCGTTTGACATTCAATTTGAGCATCGGATCGTTCGCGACGGGGTCGCCGCCACCACAACCGGAAAGAAGCACGATCGCAGCGCAGAGGATGAGTCGAACCATGTGAATTCCGAACTCGCTTAGAGGATGCTTCTGCCCATCACCAGGACGCTGCAAATGGGCTGCCATACGCGCACGCAGCAAAATGATGTAAGCCCAATGTAGCCGTTGGTCTCACCCTTGTCATGCTATTGGCTAAGTGGGAGACGACCCGTCAGCGTCGCGCGGGCTTGTTAGTTGCGAGTCGAGTAGAAACTGCTGCCGGGCGATGATGCCGGGCGCCCGATCCGCCGCTCGGGTTGACCGCCTCGTTCGGCAATTCATCCAGCGTTGGCCCGTCGATCAACGCAGAAACAAGCGATCCCTCTTCCCCCGCACCAATCCATTCTTCAACAGGACTGCGAGGGCTGCCTCACAATTGTCGACATCGATAGCGAGGTATCTTGCAATCTGCGACGAATAGCAATGACCCCGTAGAACGGCAAGTCCGATTGCTTGTTCGATCGGCGTACGATCCTGCCAATCGCTGATGTGCAGCTCCAAGGTTCCAAGCTCTGCGGCTGTCGGCGGTTTGGGCAATTGCATTTTCATCCTGAATGGTCCAGGCGGCAGGCGAACTTGCCACAACAGCTGGGTAGCGATCTCACCTATCCTGCAACACCTCTTCCGCGCTTTTGATGGCTTCTTCCGTCTTGATGTCGAAATGCTGGTCAATTTTAAAAGGAAGCTTGTTGCCGTCTTCCTGGGTGAAGTACCCTTCCATCTGCAGCCTGAAGGGTGCAGCGCGTGTGATAGCTTTCGGGATCTTGCCGGAGACAACCCTCGCCTTGCTCTTCACTATTTGCCCTCCCGCGACACTGTTCACCGATTCATATTCCCTTGCGGCGATACGCAAGGGCAGTTCGACCGCTTCTGTGGACGCGTCGTCGTCGTAAGTGATCTTCACGGTCGTGACGACAGCGGTCTTGAATGTCATGCTGCTGTCCGTGTAGTCGATCATCACCGCACCCGGCAGACTGCTTGACAATGTTCCCCCGGATAAACCGCTCAACTTCGTGTTGGTGTCGATCCAAATAGATGGCGTTGCTCCGTCAGCGGTTGGGGCCGGATTGGTAGGCACGAATTGGAACGTATTGACCTTATACGTGCCGCTCGGCGGTCCCACCGGCGTACATGCTTGGATTCCGGCAAGAACGGGCAACAGGACGACCGTGACCAACAAGGCGACCGCGACCAATCGTCGATCTACCATGTACATTGCGAAGTCCTCGTTATTGGCCGAACTGGTTCCAGAGAATGGTCAGCGTATCACTTTTAGGCCGCAAAATTTTGAGGCTAACACGCAGTCATTCAATTTCAGTAAGTATAGTGTTAACGATCGGTTAATAGCGTGTCGCGCGATAGGCAACCCTGCCTTGTGATCCTGAGGCGGGAATGCCAGCTGCAAAATCACGCTGGAGACGACATCATTTCCAAAAGATCGGCAACGATAAAGAGGCCCTTGTTC
>JBGSHH010000111.1:0-5558 GCA_041752355.1 Pirellulaceae bacterium
CGCTCCAGTGGTTTCGCGACGAAATCCGCAAAGCCTATGGCGGCCGAGCGCCCAAGGTGCTTGATCCGTTCGCCGGCGGCGGCGCGATTCCGCTGGAGGCAATGCGGCTTGGTTGCGAAGCGACCGCTGTCGACATTAACCCCGTCGCTTGGTTCATCCTTAAATGTACGCTGGAGTACCCGCAGAAGCTGGCCGGGCAAACCCGCCCGCTGCCAGAATTCATTCTGCACAACGACGCTTTCATGGCCGAGTTTTTCAAGAAGTCCAAAGGATACGGAAAAGCAGAAATCAAAGCGGCGCTCAAACGGTTGCACAAACAGCTGGAAAAAAAGCCAAAGTGGAATCAAAAGTTCGATCAAGCGAGCTTTCAATTTCAACAAGATGGTGACGGTGAGGCGAATGAGCTTTTGGCGGATTTGGCTTGGCATGTCCGCGCCTGGGGCCAGTGGGTACTCGACCGCGCTCGGCGCGAGTTGGCAAAGTATTACCCGACTTATGCCGATTTCGAACCGATTACCAAGGACCAGATCGCCTACGAGCACCAGCCGATGCGTCTAGTGCCATTGCGAGACGATGGTACGGCGGATGTCGACGGCTTGAACGCCGAATTCACCCAGGACTATTTAGATGACAAACGAAATCCTCGTTGGATAGGAAAGCCTACCGTGGCTAATCTTTGGGCACGGACTGTAAAGTGCAAGAATTGCCGAGCCACAGACCCACTGCTGAAAACGCGTTGGCTTTGTAAAAAGCCCAACAAGCGAGTCCTGCTGACGATGGAGCCCAATGCCATCGGCACGGGCGTTGCATTTGGCATCCGGACAGATGTGCCATCGCAAGGTGGCAATGCTGCACAGAAGCGCGAGCATGACAAACGAATAGGTGCTGGGACTATGAGTCGCGCGGGGGCCAAGTGCCCGTGCTGTGCAACGATCATGACTCCTGAAGACATTCGGACTGAGGGACAGGGCGGCCGGTGGGATAAGGTTATCACTGCGATTGCGGTCGAAGGCCAAAAGTCAAAAGAGTATCGTCGTCCGACGGAACACGAGGAATCAATAGAGCTGGAACTTAGCAACACGTTGGCTTCGTTTTTCACGGACGTGCCGTACGGGCTCCCTGAGGAACAGGTTCCAAAAGGCGCGAGCCGTCGCGATGGAGGCTCACCATTCACTGTGTATGTTTATGGAATAACGCAGTGGAAGCATTTATTCACAAATCGCCAGCTTGCATCCCTGGGAACGCTAGTCAAAAGCGTTCGTGACTCGCGCGAGCATCTCCGGGCGATTCACGACTCATCGGATTGGCAGGAAGCCATTTCGGCATTCCTAACATGCGCGGTTGACCGGCTAGTGGATTTTGCAAATGTAAACACGCAGTGGAAAGTCGACGCAGACACGCTCAATCATGCATTGGTAAGATTTGCCGTTCAAATAACTTGGGATTTTGCTGAAGGTAACCCGCTGGGAAATTCGGCAGGCGCTTTCACGCTGTGCTATCACCGCATCGCATCAGGATTGGATACACTTCTGGCAAGTCCTGTCGGAGGGCCAAGCCCATCAGTGATAAAGGCGTCTGCGATTCAGCAGCTACCGAAGGTTGATGTCATTATTACCGATCCGCCTTATTATGCGGCGATTCCATACTCCGATCTTATGGATTGGTTCTACATTTGGCTTCGGCGATCAATGTCGGATATTAATCCCGAGTACCAAATGGCGATGAGTGAGCCACTTGGGCCCAAGTGGAATCACGAGTCTAACGACGGCGAACTCGTTGATGACGCAGCAAGGCATTTCGGAGACCTTGATGCGTCTAAGAATGCTTACGAATCCGGAATGGCCCGCGCATTCTCCCGCTGTAATGATGCGCTTGAGCAAAACGGGCGTCTGGTTGTTGTGTTCGCCAACAAACAGCCAGATGCATGGGAAACGCTCGTCTCGGCATTAATTCGATCTGGCTTTGTCGTCGACGGAAGTTGGCCAATACAGACAGAGCAACCGAGCAGAAGCAGAGGCCAATCATCGGCCGCATTGGCGTCTTCGGTTTGGCTTGTTTGCAAGAAACGTGCATTGTCCGCCAAACCTGGTTGGGACAACATCGTACTGGAAGAAATGCGGGCGAACATCGCAATGAAATTGCGGGAGTTCTGGGATGCGGGGATTCGCGGGCCGGATTTCGTTTGGGCGGCGACCGGCCCTGCAATGGAGGCCTACAGTAAGCACCCCGTTGTAAGGAAGGCCAATGAGCAGAACGCCACGATGGGGGTGGGGGAGTTTCTCAACCACGTTCGTCGAATGGTGGTTGATTACATTGTCGGTCAGGTGCTATCTGGAGAACAAGGCGTTGACCTGTCTGCCGCTGATCGTCTTGATGAAGTGTCGGCCTACTACCTCCTGCACCGCCACGACTTTGGGCTGGACGATGCGCCCGTCGGCGCATGCATTTTATACGCCACGGCGTGCGGATTGTCGGATACCGTACTGGACAAGACCTGGGATATCTTGTCTCACGCTGGCGGCGATGCATCGTCCATCGAGGATAGTGACGACGACGAGGATTCAGATGACTCAATAGGCGACGATGAACCCGCCGACGATTCCGGTGGCGGAAGTAAGGTGAAACTCAAGCCCTGGAACCAAAGACGAAACAAAAACATGGGACGCGAGGCCCCCGAGGGTAAGGCTGTGCCACTGATTGACCGCGTTCATCGTGTGATGCACCTCTGGAAAGATGGCGATGTTCAGAAGGTCGATGAATTCCTCGACCAGCACGCGCTCCGCCGCAACGAGCTGTTCAAACGCGTTGTGCAATCGTTGATCGAGCTTTCGTCGGACAACGAACGTTCGTTGCTCGAAAGCATTAGCAATCACATTGGTGCCAAGGGAGCGATCCGAGATCGTGGCCCCGCACTGCCGTTCGGCGAAGACGAATAAACGTTCCCCTACAAACAAGTCACTGCCGGCCGGCCTTCGGCCTCTCATATTGAGGATATCATCATGGCGAAGCTCTCTTGGAAACCTTGGCACGACGTCGTGAAGTTGCGCGACGATTTGAAATCAGGCGAATTGCCGCTGCACATGTTCGCGGCCGACCTCTACGAGGTCATGATGCAGAACGGCAAACGGCCGATTTACGAGAAGCCCGAGGAGTTCTTCGCGCTCACGTACCCCACGCACAACCTACGCAACTTGGTGCGCGAGGTGGTTCTCCGCTTGGCGGGAAAAAACGACAAGGCCGTTCGTCAGCTTGAGTTGACCTACGGTGGTGGCAAGACCCACACGCTCATCACCATGCGCCATTTGGTTCACGATCCGGCCAACCTCCCCGATCTGCCGGCGGTGAACGAATTCACAGAGACCATTGGTCAGACGCCCCCGCAGGCACGCGTGGCGGCGCTGTGCTTCGACAAGCTTGACGTTGAAACGGGGATGGATGTGCGCAGCCCTGACGGCGCAGTGCGCCGGCTCAAGCAGCCGTGGAGTGTGCTGGCGTATCAGATTGCCGGCGATGATGGGTTGAAGCTGATGCACTCCGAAGGCAAGGCCGAGGAACGCAACACGCCGCCCGCGGAGAATACGCTAACCGACCTACTGTCGTTGCCGCTGAAGGCCAAGATGGGCACGTTGCTGCTGATCGACGAAGTGCTGCTGTACGCCAAGGTAAAGGTCCGATCCGATCCAGGTTGGCTCGACATTTTGACTTCGTTCTTTCAGTACCTTACGCAAGCCGCCGCCAAGGTAGAAAAATGCTGCATCGTTGCGTCGCTACTATCGAGCGAGCCCAAGGACCAGGCCGATGCGTTGGGCCAGAAAATCGTTTCCGAGCTGTACGACATCTTTCAGCGACAACGTGAAGCAGCGGTGCAACCGGTTGAAAAGCAGGACGTGGCCGAAGTGCTCAGGCGTCGCCTGTTTGACTCTGATTCCGTAAAGAATCGCGGAACGTGGCGAACCCATGTGATCGCGGCGCTCAAAGGGATCACTGCCCTCGACGATCAAACGGAAAAGCAAGGATCTGCGGCCGAAGATCGCTATTACAACAGCTTTCCGTTTCATCCCGAATTGACCGAGGTGTTCTACACGAAGTGGGCGTCGGGGATCGAGCGATTTCAGAAGACTCGTGGTGTACTGCGCACATTCGCTTTGGCGTTGCGGGAGGCCGAGAAATGGGACGAAAGTCCGTTGGTTGGTCCCGCAGTGTTTCTGAACGCGCCGAAGCAGGACGGCCTATCTGAAGCGGCCCGCGAGTTGGTATCCATCGCCGATACGATTGTCTCCGATGGTCACGCGACGCGTTGGACCGGCATCGTTGAAAGCGAATTGGCGACGGCGCGGCAGGTGCAAACGGAGTCTGTGGGGCTCAAGCTGCGCGAGATTGAACAAGCGGTGATGGCGACCTTCTTGCACTCGCAGCCTACTGGCCGCAGCGCGAAGACTCGCGATTTATTTCTGCTGATCGGTCCTTGCCGGCCCGACAAGATCGAGTTGGAGAAAGGCTTGGTCAGGTGGTCGAATAATAGCTCGTGGCTGGATGATGAACACAAGCCGGAGAAGGAAAACCAACTGCGACCGGAGTGGCGGCTTGGTAATCGACCGAACCTGAATCAGATGCAGTCGGCCGCCGCGTCGCACATTCAGGCCGATGTGGTAAAAGCGAGGCTGATTGAAGAGATTGGTAAGTTAAAGACGTTGACCAGCGGCGCTTCGGCGTCGGGTGTGCGCGTTCACACGTTGCCAACGAAGCCGAAGGACTTCGAAGACGATGGGCTGTTTCACTACGGCGTGCTCCTGCCCAGCGCCGCTTCGGATTCCGGCAAACCGAGTCCCGAAGCGAAACGAATCCTCGACGAAACAAGCGGACCGGATAAGCCGCGAGTGTTCCGTAACGCAGTCTTGTTGCTTGCGCCATCCAAGGATGGGCTCAGCGCTGCAGAGGCACGAGTGCTCGATCACATGGCGTGGGAAAAGGTATTGGACGATTTGACGCCGAAGAATGACGAGGAAAGACAGCAAAAGGGATCGGTCGATGTTGCGCGGTTGCAGACGTTAAAGCTCTACATCGACAAGGCAAAAGCGCGCGTGCCCGAGTCGATTCGCCAAGCGTACTGCATCGTCGTCACCGTTTCGAAGGATGACGATGTGCATGCGTTCAAAATCACCGTCAGCGACGAACCGCACTTCGAGACGATCAAGAAGAACACAAGTTCGCGAGTGCAGGACACCGCGATCACGGCGGAAGCACTTTTGCCAGGTGGCCCGTATAGCCTGTGGAAAGGGGGCGAAACCAGTCGCCGCGTGAAGGATTTGGCCGGGGCATTCGCGCAATTGCCGCACTTGCCGAAGATGCTCAAATCCCAAGCCATTGTGGAAACGCTGGTCGAAGGTTGCGTGCAGGGGACATTCGTCCTCAAGCTCACCCGTCCCGACCGCACGTTCCGCACCTGGTGGCGCACGCGGCCCGACACGGCCGCCCTGAACGACCCGGCGATGGAACTCGTACTGCCCGAGGCTGCCGAACTTGGGGAAATCGCGGGCGACCTCCTCGCGTCGAAAGCG
>JBGSHH010000112.1:0-5079 GCA_041752355.1 Pirellulaceae bacterium
TGCGCTTGCCAGCGCTCTGGCTCCTTCAGCGCGTCGTACCAATCGGCGCGCTCCTTAATTTTGTACGAGGCCAGGCCCGTGATTTTGAGATGGATGCCGGACTTCTCGGCAATCTTGAGAAGCTGCTGAAGTTGCTCGATCGCCTTGGGATCGGCCTTATCGGGCGCAGTTAGGATGCGCGGCAGTTCAGGATGAATGCGCGCCACGGTGGTGCCCGCCGCCTGCATCTCGGCGAACTCCCGTTCGACGCGCTCAGGCTCCTTGGCCAATCGCTCCAAAATATCGACCGAGGCATAGTTATGGCCCCACGGAATAAATCGCTGGCCAGAAGGCTGCAGGACAAAGCCTTGCTTGTCCGCCGCAATCTTCACGGTTTCCATCTCCGCCGCCGGCCCACGACCGGCGAGCAACACCAAGATTAATAGCAGCAAGTAACGAGTCATCCGTCGATTCTCCTCATGCTTCAGGTGGAGTATTGTCAGCAGCCTGGTTGTCGAACCAAGTCACCAGAGCCGCCAGCGCGGCGCGAAAGCCAGTCGTGGTGCAAGAGGCGGATACGAATGGCTTAGGCATGGTTCTTGCGTTGGAAGAGGGACGATACAGGATCGTCGTCGTTTGTTCGTCCGGCTGAACGATCACCGCCCCGTATCCTGCAAACTGTCGCCCCCAATGTGTCAGAAAATCGAAGCGCCGATACCGCCGAATATCCGCCTTGATGGTCGCCTTCGTGCGTTCGTCGTCACCATACAGAGCTTTGTGCACGAGATCGTGAATTTGCTCGTGAGTTAATCCAGCAAACGACTCATCCCACAACCGCGATTCCGTTTTCAGCAAGGCCTTGAAGCCGCAATAGGCGCCCTCTAGGCCGCAATTCCGATTGGAAAGATCTCCCAACGCCAATGGCCCGATATGGACGCGCATGCGGCCCATTACCGCCGGCGCGACCAAATGCGGTTCCGTCATGATTTCGATGGCAAAGTCCGCCGGGTCGCCGAATAACATTAAGCAATCAACCTCAGCGCGTCGGCCGTTTACGACGCCAAGAAAGTGTTACCGCGCGCACGGTGGAAAATGAATTATAGCTGCTTTGGAAAGCTTCGTCACAGACTTCTGTGGCAATACCTCCCTCTTTACGGCACTACGATTGGCAGAATTGCAGTTGGGGAAACGGCCCAACTATGTCATGCTGCGCCCGACCGCACGGCCCTCCTGGTCGTGCGTCGCAGTTACGCCTGCCATGACAAAGGATTGTCAACATGGAATTACCCAGCCGCGCTAAAGGGGACATCTTGTTGCCTAACGGCGAGATGTTGGATATTCGCAGGCGATTGCGGTTGCTAGCACACAAGCACGACCTGACCACGGTCATTGCCTGCGCATTCGACCATCGCACGCGCATCTTGCCGTTTGTTTATGCGGACTTGCGGATGGTCCCGGCAGGCGTGCGGGCGATCGGCTCCGCTCTGGTCGATTCAGGCTACGAGAAGACGCGCATCGTACTGCAGCAGTGGAATCAGCGTTTCAGTCCGGAAGCGATGCGGCTGGATGGTCGGATTCCCGATATGTTTCTGGTCTCCAGCATGCATTTGCACTCCGCCGAGTGCGACCGACTAATCCGGGAGGCCAACCGCATCGATCCGGCCCAGCGCCCGTTGATCATCGTGGGCGGTCCGCGATTTATTTACGAACCGTGGCAAGCATTCAGCGACAATCCCGAGCAACCCGCCAGCGCCGATGTCGCCGTCACTGGTGAGGAATATGTATTTCTTAGCTTGTTGGAAGTGTTGCTGACAATGCGCGCCAAAAACGAACCGTTGCGAATGACGTTTCAGCGCGCTCGCGACTGCGGTGCGCTCGATGACATTCCTGGCCTCGTTTACGGTCGCTCCGAAAAACCGAACGGCCCGATCGAAGAACTTATCGATACTGGCATCCAGAAGTTGTTGGGCAATCTTGACGAACTTCCCGATCCCGTATTGGGCTATGGCTTGCTCGAAGCGCCCAGTCGTGGTTCGCAACTCGCAGCCCAGGCGTTGCCGGCCAGGCGTGTGCGGAAGCATTGCAAGATTTCATCGATTGTGCTCACCGTGGGCTGCAAGTTTCGCTGCTCGTATTGCCCCATCCCCGCATATAATCAGCGACAACATCGCGTGAAAAGCGGCGAGCGCGTCGCCACGGAAATGGGACGGATCAACGAGGTCTATGGCATTAATACGTTCTTTGGTGCCGACGACAATTTCTTCAACGATACGGCCCGCACGCTCGATATCGCCGAGACATTGGCCAGCAAGATATCGGCTGGCAAGCGACCGTACTGCAATATTCGCTATTTCACGGAAGCAACCGTGCATGACACGATTCGCATGCAAGAGCACCTGCCGCTCATTCGGCGCTCGGGACTCAACGCCGTGTGGATGGGGGTCGAGGATCTGACCGGTACGCTGGTGAAGAAGGGTCAAAGTGAAAGCAAAACCCTGGAATCGTTTCGCCTGCTACGCGAGAGCGGGATCTATCCCATTCCTATGATGATGCACCACGATTCCCAGCCTTTGGTGACTTGGAAAAACAACTATGGCATCGTGAATCAACTCCGAACCTTGCGCAAAGCTGGGGCGCTCTATACGCAAGTGCTGATGCTGTCGCCTTCGCCTGGTTCGAAGTGGTATGGCGAGACCTTCAGTTCGGGATTGGCGTTCGAGAGCGTCGATGGACAGCCGATCGAGCAGTGGATTGCGGATGGCAACTACGTAATCGCGTCGAAACATGCGCGACCTTGGATCAAGCAACTGACGATCCTGCTCGCGTATCTTTACTTCTTTAATCCGCTGCGTTTGTTGCTGTCGCTCGTTTGGTCGAAGTCGAATGTGACGCTGGCCGACAGGGAAACACGTCCGCCAGAGGAAATCGCGCAGCATTCCCGCTGGCGAAAAATTAAACGCTGGTTCTACCTCCGCGGTCGCGCACAATTCACCGACGCGGGCATGCAGGTACTGGGGATGATCGGCCTCATTCAGACAGTGCGTCGCACGCTGCCTTGGACCTGGCGGCTACTACGCGGGCGAATCGTGCGCTGCGAACACCCTCCGGCCAGCACGATACCCATGCGCAGTCCCCAAGGCGCCGTCGCCAGCCATGCCTTGCCTGGCACCACGCTCGCTTTGCGAATTGTGGAACAACCAGATTTGCACGACTGCGATGCCAAGGCGGCGTGACATTGTCGTGCAACGAGGAGTCACAGAATTGGCTAGTTGGACAAACTAGGAACTGTATAGGGATAGCCTGCGGGAGACCGCGAAGGTTTTGCCACTTGATTATTGGAAAAAACTGGTAGCGCATCGTATTCTTGACCACTAAAAATCCAGATAAACCGTAGAATAAGGCGACCATCACGCTCAATGAAATTCATCGGATTCGATGGGACTCCAGCGGAAGGGGACTCGGATGCCAGCAGAACAAGAATGGATTCATACAGCACGCCAGACGTTGCAAGGGACCGAGGTTGACTACTTTCAAGTGAAGCCTTGGCGATATTGGGCCGATTTTGGCCTGAGTTTAGTACTGGCCTATTCGACCGCCAGTCTATTTCTCATGGCACCGTTGGGTTCAATCTGGCAGTTAGCCGCGTATCCCATTGCCGTGTTCTGGCTTTATCGACTCGGCTCGCTCGTGCATGAGGTCTGCCATCTGGGCCAACACGAGATGCGCGTGTTCAAGGTGACGTGGAATTTGCTGGTCGGTGTCGTCACGCTGTCGCCGTCTCCGTTTTTCACTCGTCATCATCGCGATCATCATTCGTGCAAATTCTATGGCACGCACGAGGATCCTGAATATGTGGCAAATTTTTATCAGCCAGGGGGCGCATGGGGCGTGTTGATCTACGCCTTGGAAGTGCTGCTCTTTCCGCTCGTCGTGTTTCTGCGATTCCTGTTGGCACCGCTCACGTTTCTGCATCCCGCGCTACGCCGCTATGCTTTGCGACACGGTTGCGCTCTGACCTTGAATTGGCAATACTGGCGAAGCATGAACGCCTTCGATCGTCGTGTCGTGACGGCGGTGGAGTTGCTTTGTTCGTTGCGCGCGATGCTGATGCTGTTCTCCGTTTATGTTGGCATCACGGAATGGACCCGTCTGCCGCTATTTTATGTGCTAGCCGTCGGCGTCTTCGCGCTCAATCAATTGCGTTTACTCGGCGATCATCATCTGGAAAGCAAAGGCGAAGCTCTCTCACTAAGCGATCACATTCTCGATTCCTGCAACTATACGCAGCCTGACTTCGGCGCGTGGTTATTGTTTCCCTTTGCCATCCGTTACCACGCGTTGCATCACATGTTTCCCTCGCTTCCCTATCACAATCTGGCCGCCGCGCACGCTCACTTGAGCCACCATCTGCCTTCGGATTCTCCCTATCATTCGCTCAGTCGGCCGAGTTGGTGGTCCGTAGCGCGACATGCGTTTCATAATTCCGACATGCGTCACCAGGAATCCGGCGCGCTGAACTCGGTGTGAACAACTCACGTCTGTTCATGTTCAGAAGGCACGCCTCGACTTCCGGGACTCACAGCGAGAACCCCCGCCGCAAGCAACGAGACAAGTGCGGGAATCGCTAGCGCTAGGCCATATCCACCGCGAGGAAACAGCCAACCGGCACTGCGGGCGGCAAGCGCTTCGCAGCCGTTGGTCGCCGACATATACAAACTGAACTGCGTCGCGCCCAGTCGCTTGTCGGTCAGATTCATGAACCAAGCATACGACGCAGCGGTAAAGCCGCCGACGCAAAAGTACATCGCTAACCACGCCCCGACCAGGAATTCTAACGCTGGTGGAGTAGCCTGCAGCGATAAGATCGCCACACCCAACACGCAAAGGGAACAAGCCGCCAACCAATTCGCCATCGCCGAGCGACTTCCCGAGCGATCCGCCGTGCGACCTCCCCATAATCCGCCGACCACCGTCAGCACTACCACCGGCCCTGCATACAGCAAGCCAATTTCGCCTGACAGCAATCCGTGATCAATCAATAGCGGCCCCGAGAGTGCACCCGCCGCTTCAAAGCCTGCGCCAGCGAACAAGGCCGCCGCC
>JBGSHH010000113.1:0-2200 GCA_041752355.1 Pirellulaceae bacterium
GAGACGACAACGCCATTTGTCATAACCGTGGGCAACGTGAACGAAGCTCCGCAGGCGGTGCAACTATCGCGGACAAACGCCTTCGCAGGGGTCACGGGTGCATGGATTGCTGCGGTTACGGTGCAAGATCCCGATATCGGAGACACACATACGTTCACCGTAAGCGATACGCGCTTTACCGTTGCGGGCCACCATCTTTATCTCAAAGCAGGCCAGACACTGAATCAAGTGGTGGAGCCATCCGTCGCTCTCAGCATTACAGCTTCGGACAACGGCTCACCGCAGTTGAGCCTCTTGCAAAACTTCGTGCTAACGGTCAATCCGTCGCCAGGGAGTTGGGACTTCGCCTACCAATGGAAGCCACTGCCAGAAGATGTCAACGCGGATGGCCTCGTCACTCCCTTGGATGTCTTGCTAATTATTGTCGAACTTAACGCCAACGGACCGAGCACGCTTTCGCCGCAGATCGGCGGCACACAAGCGCCCAACTTCTACGATGTCTCTGGTGAGGATATTATTTCTCCGCTGGATGCCGCGCGTGTTATTTCCTATCTCAACGCGGTGGGTAGTGAGCAAGGTGAACCAGTGGAAGCGAGCCAGGTGTCGCCGCCCATTGCAGCGCTGCTTCGCGAAGAAACGCAGGAAGCGTCCGGTGTTGTCGTTGAACGCATCGACACGGCATTGCGGCTATGCCTGGGGGATATCGCCCAAACCCAAGCGTTCCCGTTCCCCGACTTACTTTCAACGTTCCCCCGAGATCGTTGGTCATTCATTCACAACGACGACCTGCTGAATGCGGGATCAACAGACGACGCGGAGTGGATGGAGTTTTGGAATTTGCTCGGTGCGCGGGATGCCGATCTGTAAATCGCATCAGCGTCAGCTTAAACCTTTCAGCGGGCCCGCGCTATCGCCAAATTCCATGACCGGCGCGCCGACGCGCTCGAGCATCGATACGTAGAGATTGCAGAGCGGCGTGTTGGCATCGCTCTTGATATGTTGCCCCACAGGCAGCGAGCCGCCGGCGCGACCGCCCAGCAGAATCGGCAAGTTGTTGGGATCGTGACGATTGCCGTCGGACATGCCACAGCCAAACAGAACCATCGAGTTATCGAGCAGCGTTCCTTCCCCTTCGCGAATCGCCTTCATTTTTTCCAGCATGTAGACATACTGCTCGACGTGCCAGCGATTGATCCGCTCGTACTGCGCGATCTTCTCTTTGCTATTTTCGTGATGGGAGAGTTCGTGATGGCTGCCTTTGACGCCATCGACGAACGAAAAATTGCGCCCCGAAACATCGTTGGCGAACATGAACGACGAGACGCGCGTGGCATCGGTTTGAAAAGCCAGCACCATCAGGTCGAGCATGATGCGGATGTGTTCGCGGAAATCGTGCGGCATGTCGCTGCTGGGGGCGTCGGGCAGCTTATCGACCTGCGGCTTCCAGGCGCGATCGTCCGGTTTGGCGAAGAACTCAATCCGCTTTTCGACGGCGCGGATCGAATCCATGTATTCATCGAGCTTGAATTGATCGTCCCGCCCGAGCTTGCCACGGAGCTTCTTGGCGTCTTCCATCGTGAGGTCGAGCAAGCTGCGATCGTCCGCCAACTTCTGGGCAGCGGCGGACTTTTCGCCAGCCTGATTGCGAGCGCCGAAAAGACGCTCATAGCCCAAGCGCGGTTGAATCTCTTTCGCAACAGGGCGATTCTCCGCTTCCCAAGAAATGTACGAACCATAGAGCCGCGTGTAACCGACGTTGCTATCGATGCCGGAGATCACGGGATCGATGGCCAGTTCCAACGAAGGGAGCGGCGTGTGCCGGCCAATCTGCTGGGCGGCATATTGATCCATCGAAATGCCGCCGCTGGAGATTTCTTTACCGGTGGTTTTACGCACCTTCATGCCAGTCAGGAAGTTGGCCGTCTTGGCGTAGTGGCCGTCACCTTCGCGACTATTCTTCTTGTCGAGATTGGAGAAGACCAGCACGCTATCTTTGACGGGCGCGAGCGGCTCCAACGAGAACGGCAGCTGGTAGTCGGCCCCCGTGGCTTTGGGAATCCAGCTCTCTTGCCAGACACCATTGGGAAAATAGAGCGCGGCCATCCGCACAGGCGGTTTCACTTCACTGGCGGCGCGAGCGCGCTGGGGCAGCATCGCATTGAGTAGCGGCAGGCCGAGTGCCACGCCAGCACCGCGGAGC
>JBGSHH010000114.1:0-4091 GCA_041752355.1 Pirellulaceae bacterium
GACGATAGTGTTGGAGGTTAGCTCCAAGCGATCGAGTTCATCTAGCACGCGACCGGCTTGCGCGTCCATATAACTGATGGCGGCATGATAACCGTGAATGAGCGCACGCTGCATGTCGGCAGGGATGGGGCCATTGGGAGGAACATCGCGATACTGCCGCAATTCGCCGCCGAACTGCGGCGCGTAACTTGGCGCGCCTTGCGGCGGTGCCGTGACTTCCGCCAGCTTGAACGTAGCCGGATCGTAGAGATCCCAATACTTCTGCGGCGCGACGAAGGGCAAGTGGGGCTTGACGAAGCCGACGGCCAAAAAGAAGGGCTCATCGGGCTTGTCTTTGGCGGCTTGCAAGCGGCGGATCGCCTCATCGGCAATCGCGCCGTCAGGCAAGGCGTTGTCGGCGACATCGGCCGCTTCATAGGCGGCGCCGCGCGGCAAGTTGTTGGCCGATTTGTTTTCGAATAAAGCCTCTTCGCGGGTGAGACCGGCTTTCGCCTGATTCTCTTTCGCGGAATAGGCGATCACTTTGGCATGCCAATGCGGCACGCTCCACGATTTGGGATCCTCATGGTTGCCATGTCCCACATGAAATATCTTACCCATCCCTTCGCTTCGCCAACCTTGGTTCTTGAAGTGTTGCGGCAGCGTGACGGCATCGGGGCAGGATTTGCGGAAGTTCGTCCCTAGGTCATAGATTCCCAGCGTCTGCGGCCGCAGTCCCGTCAGCAACGCATTGCGCGACGGCGCGCACACCGCCTGATTGCAATACGCGCGCTCAAACAGCACCGCCCGCTTCGCCAACTTATCGATGTTCGGCGACTTTACCGTCTGATCGCCATAGCAACCAAGCATCGGTTTGAGATCATCGACGCAAATTAGCAGCACGTTCGGTTTGTCGGCGGCGAGAGATGGTTGCTCAACTTGACTAAGCAGCACCGTCGCGCAAGCCATCGTCGCAATGGCACAGAGCATATTTTGTCCCCTTTGTCTTGAGTGACCACCTGCAGAAAGTCCTATGCTATCGCAGGCAATTGAGAGAGATTGCACGTTCAGAGTTGCTGCTTTAATTCGACAGCATCCGAAACAGAAAGTCCATAAAATGGATGACCAACTTTCACCCAAGCCAAACCGTCACCACGCACTGAGCAGTATTTTACTTGAAATACGAATTGCATATTTGAAGTTGAGTTCCCAAAGGGTGAGTCATCGAAAGTACGAGTGATCTCAATGGAACTGTAGCCGTTGTCGGCCGCCCATTGACGTAAATTTGCTTTCGCCAACCGTAGACGAGCAAAATACAGTCCAACTATCGAGACAATCCAAATCAGCATTAAATAAGGAAGGTAGTGCTGTAAGACGCTTGGCGAAAAGTTACCAACGGCAACAGCCACGATCGCCGTCGTAGCCAGAATTGCCTCGATTACAATTACGACACTGGTATGCAAGTGTGCCTTTTGTCGTGGAGCTTTGGTAAACTGCATATGAATCGTTCTGCGCTAGATAGTGCTGCCTGCCCTCGCTCGCTCCTTTATGAGCAGGTGAGTCGCGATGTTCCGAACCCTCATATGACGTGTGATGTCATGCAAAAGCGTAAGGCGAGACTCCCAATCTCTATTGCCGTCGTTGGAATCATCCTGTTTGGATCGATTGGTGCGTACGTTGGCGGATACTTCCTGTTGGGTGAATGTGAACATGGGGATGAACATGTGGTCAGAATATTTCGACCGCGTTGGATTGCTGCGGCGTATCCACCCATGGCGATTGCGGAGCAAACTTTGACTGGTAAGAGTGTGACTTTGCTTACGAATCCCAACCGTATTGGGAAAATGACTTTAGATACTTATTGGGTCTGCGATTGAATTGCCTCGAATTCTAAGTGAGGATCGGGCAACTTTGGGCATTCTCTAGGCACCGCACGATAGTTCTATGTTCATACGACATCTGGCAGCATGTAGGAATGGGGAGACGTATACTCTCGCTAGAAGCCACCGAGGCAAGCTCGGGGGCTTCTAGATGTTTCTTACTCCGCAGCTTTCTTCTTGCCCTTCTTCTTGTTCTTCGCCGAATCGACCATCGGCGAATGCGGCTTTGGCATTGGTGCATCGATGGCTTTGCGCCACGCGAGCATCTTGGCATGGAGTTCCTTCGCCTTGTCCGGCATTGTGGTGGCGAGGTTCTTGGTTTCGCCGATGTCGCTACTTAAGTCATAGAGTTCCAGCTTGCCATCCTCGAAGAACTCCATCAATTTCCAGTCGCGCGTCTGCACTACGCCCACAGGCGTAGTGCGCCAGGTCCCCTCCCCTGCCCCGAGATAGCCTGGGAAATGCTGAAAGATCGCTTCGCGCTGGAGTTTTGTCTGCGGGTCGCGCATTAACGGGAGAAGGCTTTCACCATCGAGCGGTTGCTTGGCGGGCGGCTTCGCGCCAGCGACTTCCAACAAGGTGGGAAAGAGATCGACATGGATGGCAGGTTCGTTGCACTCGGACCCTGGCGGTGTGACACCTGGCCAACGCGCGATAAACGGTACGCGGGTGCCCCCTTCGTACAAGCTTCCCTTGCCACTACGCAGCGGCGCGTTATCGGTGACATCGCCCGCTTTCTTGATTCCCTCACGCGCATAACCACCGACGCCGCCATTATCGCTGGCGAAGATGAGCAGCGTGTTCTTCGCCAAATCGAGCTCGTCTAATTTCGCCATCACGCGGCCGACGCTTTCATCGACGCTGTAGATCATCGCCGCGTACACTGGGTCGTTGTGGCCTGCCACGCCGGGCTTGTGCTTGAACTTTTCGATCAGTTTCGGTTTGGCTTGATACGGCGAATGAACGCCGAAGTGCGGCAGATAGAGAAAGAACGGCTGATCTTTCTTGCGCTCGATGAAGTCGACCGCCTTGGTGGTCAACCAATCGGCGAGGTAAGCATCAGCTGGAACATCGACCTGAGGCTGCGTTTGAAACGCGTAATGCCGCCCCATGGTGGTGATCGCTTCGTCAAAGCCACGTTGCCCTGGGTGATACTTGCCTTGTTGGCCGAGGTGCCACTTGCCGTAGATTGCGGTGGCGTAGCCTGCGGCCTTTAGTTGCTGTGCGATCGTGACGCGATCGAGCGGGAGTTGCGTCACATTCTCGACGGGACGCAGCGAGCGGCTTTGCCAATTGAAGCGATCGATGCCGCCAACCGTGTAGACGCCGGTGCGCGGCCCATATTGCCCCGACATCAGCGCCGCCCGGGTCGGCTGGCAGTTCTGGCAAGCATGAAAGTTGGTCAGCTTTAGTCCTTGTTGCGCCAACCTATCGATATGAGGTGTTTCGTAGTATTTGCTGCCAAACGCGCCCGTGTCAGTCCAGCCGAGGTCATCCGCAAGTATGAGTACGATATTAGGTACACGACCCGAAGCCGCATTCTGCCCGGCATTTATCGGCTCAGGTGACGTTGCTAAAAATGCGACAGCAAGTATCAGTGTAGCAAAAAAATGTAGTGAAATGCGAAAACGCTGGTAGGACAGTTGTTGACGAAAAGTTATGGCTCGCATTTCGCACCAAGATCTCGGGAGGGGAATCGCAACTTAGGACCACCTGAGTATCGACGGACCGGATACGCTGGTCAACCTGCGAATGGAGATGCTATGGCTCAACTCCGATGTGACTCCATGCGCCTTTAGACCAACCGTCCGATCCGTCTTTCGTCGTCGATCGTCGCGGCATGCGTCATCTTTGGCTCGCCCCAGGTCTGGCCATCCACCGCCGTCTCCTTTCGCATGCTAGGGACCTTGGGTGGCGTCGATGACCGCCGGCGTCGCTGGATAGACGATGTTCGTTTTCTCATCGAGGTTAGCTCCGACAACGGGTGGTGCAGCCGAATTTCGCGTCGCCGGATCGGGCAGTCGTGGTGTTGATGATTGACAGGCATCGTGCCGGTCACTACGATCAAGCAAACTGCATGCAGTTGCGTTCATAGTCGATTCAATTAGCGAGCATCTTCCGTGAAAACAAAAGTAGAACCTCGGCGAAAGGTCGCGGCGGCAATGGCGCGTCCTGCCGATTCGCCGAATGAAGAGTCGCTTTCGGAGGCCGTTTATCATCGCCTGCTCCAGG
>JBGSHH010000115.1:0-3822 GCA_041752355.1 Pirellulaceae bacterium
ATTCGCCAAGCACGCCAAGATCATCCATGTCGATATCGATGCTTCGGAACTCAACAAGAACAAGCCTGCGCACATACCGGTCTGCAGCGATGTCGGCTACTTCCTTGAAGAACTCAACAAGATCGTGGAAGCACCGGAAGACATTTCCGCTTGGGTCGAACAATGTCTGACGTGGAAGAAGAACACGCCTTACAAGTACGACACCAAATTCGAAGGCATTTTGCAGCAGCACGCCATCAGCGAGTTGTGGAAGCAAACCAAAGACCGCGAAACGTATATATCCGTCGGCGTCGGTCAGCATCAGATGTGGTCGGCCCAGTTCTATAAGTTCAAACACCCGCGGACTTGGATGTCGAGCAGCGGCCTGGGGACCATGGGCTTTGGCTTGCCATGCGCGATGGGTGTGCAAGCAGCGCATCCTGGCGCGCTCTGCATCGATATCGATGGCGATGGCAGTTTCCAGATGAATATTCAAGAACTGGCGACCTGCTTTTGCGAGAAGCTGCCCGTCAAGGTGCTGCTGCTTAACAATCAGCATTTGGGGATGGTCGTGCAGTGGGAGGATCGTTTCCACGGCCGCAATCGGGCACATACCTACTTAGGCCCGATCGACCACGCGGAAGCAACTGGCCAAGGCTCCAGCATTTACGCCGCCGAGCGTTATCCAAACTTCGTGCAGATCGCTAAAGGCTATGGCTGCGGTGCCGCCACGGTCAGCAAGAAATCGGAACTCGCCGGCGCGATTGCCGAAATGATCGCCTATCCCGGCCCGTACTTGCTCGACGTGGAAGTTCCCTATCAAGAGCAAGTGCTGCCGATGATCCCCAGCGGCCACACGGTGGACGATATTATTTTGGAATAGTCTGTCAGGACCGGTCATCCAGTCACGCCGCTGTTTCTGAAATCGAGTTACTCTATCGCCGCGCGATACCCATCGTCGCGGCGATTTCCTTTCTTGGCCTGGCCATCTAGGGCTGGTGTGCGTATCTCGTGTCGTGGTGCTCGCGGCCGCAGGCAGAATATGAACTGCTGGGTGTGGTTTGGCCGCGCTTAGTGAGCGTGGGCTAGCGAACTTTTTTGCGTCAATTGTGTCTTTACCGATTACGTGACAGGGCGCATACTCCCACCAACTAAATCTCGAGGCGCAATCCCGCAAGATACCTGAGGCATTTGTCTCGCGCATTACGCGGTATTGAATAGGACACTTCAACACCAAAGCAAAGACAGGGGTAATCATGCGATGCCGCAAATTCACAAATCGGTTTGGTTTGTACTGCTGACGATTTTGGCGACGGAATTGTGCGGCACAACGGTGCAAGCGGCCGACAACTTGCCGCCGCTGCGCTGGGGAGCGGATGCCGAAGGGGGCGCACCGTTTATTATTCTCAATCCCGCCGACCCCACGCAGAACGAAGGCTTTGAGGTGGAACTGGTGGCGGCGCTCGCCACGGAGTTGGGGCGAAAGATCGATTTCAAGCAGAAGGACTATGAGAATCTCATACTCTATCTGGAAAAGGGCGAAATCGATTTCGCGATGAACGGCCTCGAGCGCACAGCCGATCGCCTTCAGCGTTTGCGCATGTCACGCGCGTACTATATCTACACGCTGCAGCTGGTGGCGCGCGCCGACGAGGACCGGTTTACTTCATTCGATCAACTGCAAACGCTGGGACTGAAAGTCGGCACGCTCAACGAAACGGCTGCTTCTCGGTTGCTCAAGCAGCGAGGGATCAGCGTTGTCGAGTATAACGGTCAAGCGGAGCCCTATCTCGACCTCGCGCTAGGGCGTATCGACGCAGTACTTCTGGATCTGCCGGTCGCCGAGTTCTACGCCCGTCCCAATAAAAAACTTAAGTTCGTCGGCGAATCTTTCGCTTCTGGTGACTACGCCATCGCCTTTCGCAAGGAAGATGAGGAACTCGCTGCGCAGTTCGATGACGCGATTCTCAAACTGGCGCAACGTGGCGAGTTAGAGCGAATCTATCGTAAATGGGAGATTTGGAACGATGACCAATTGGAGCTGGCGAATCCCGATCGCGTGCCGCTGGTTTCAGGTACCGCGACGCAGTCGATGACGATAGACAAGTATTTGCCGCTGCTACTCGATGGCGCGAAGATGACGATCCTGCTCAGCGTTTGCAGCATGGCGCTCGCCGTCGCCATCGGCTTGCTGGTGGCGATAATGCGACTCTACGGACCGTTGCCGCTGAAGCTCCTGGCCGTGATCTATGTGGAATTCTTTCGCGGTATCCCGGTGCTGCTATTGTTATATGTTCTGTACTTTGGCATCTCGCCTGTGGTGTTTCATTTTCTGGGCATCTCGCTGGGAGATTACGAACGGATTTTGGTCGGTATCGTCGCGTTTGGATTGAACTATGCCGCGTATGAAGCGGAAATCTACCGCGCCGGCATCGGTTCGATTCCGCACGGGCAATGGGAAGCGGCCGCTTCGCTGGGAATGAGCAAGGTGACGACATTTCGCCGCATCATCCTGCCGCAGACCTGGCGCGTTGTGTTGCCGCCGATGACGAACGACTTCGTCGCTTTGTTCAAGGACACCAGCGTGGTCAGCGTGATCGCCGTCGTCGAACTCACCAAGCAGTATCAGATGCTCGCCAAGAGCAGCATGAAGTATGTCGAAATCGGCCTCGCGACCGCTGTGCTATATCTGCTGATGAGCGTGCCTTTGGGTTATTTATCGCGTTGGTTGGAGAAGCGTTTAGGCAAGGGCTAGTAAAGGGCAAGACCATGAACCAAGTTCAATTGCTGAATATCACCAAACGCTACGGCGACCGCACGATCCTCGACGGTATTTCGCTGGAAATAAACAGCGGCGAAACTGTGGCGTTGATCGGGCCTAGCGGCGGCGGCAAGAGCACACTACTGCGCTGCATCAATGGCCTGACCACGTTCGACGCCGGCGAGATTCGCATCGGCGAACATGTCATGCCGGCCGGTGGCGATCTACAAGTGGCGACGCGCGTGCGCAAAATGTTCGGCATGATCTTCCAGGATTTTCAACTCTTTCCGCATCTCACGGCGCTAGAAAACGTCATGGAAGCGCCGGTGCAAGTGCTGAAAAAATCTCTCGCTGAGGCGCGCGAACAAGCCTTGGAGTTGCTTAAACGTGTAGGACTGGCGGAACGCGCGAACTATCATCCGAAGCAGCTTTCCGGTGGGCAAAAGCAACGGGTCGCGATTGCGCGAGCGCTGGCTATGGAACCGCGCGGGCTGTTGTGCGACGAAATCACCAGCGCGCTCGACCCGGAACTCAAATCCGAAGTCCTCGACACGCTCACGGAGCTTAAAGCCGAAGGGCTGACGCTGATCGTCGTCACGCACGAGATTGGCTTTGCTCGCCGCGCTGCCGATCGCGTCGCTGTGTTGGCCGATGCGAAATTGATCGAATACGGCACGCCGGAGGAAGTGCTGGAGCGTCCGAAAACGGAGCGCACGCAGCGATTCTTGAAGCAGGTGTTGGCGTAGTTGCGACAAGGACAATCAAATCGTGGTCTAGTAATTATCGACCGCAACATGTGAATTGACGGTTTCAAAAACTATCGTTGACTTGTCTGACCAAGGTCCGTAGTAGTGGTCGATCGCCGCCTTTAGTTCGCGAGAAGGAACGCCAGTGAGCTTAATTCGTTTTGCGAACACAGATTCCAGGATAGCAAGAATCACCTGAGTCTGCGTCTTAAAGTCATGCGCTAGGAGAAGTTCATCGGAGTCACCGCTAAGTGGCAAGACCTTGAGCGTTCGCGCTAAGTCGGCGGGGACCATCGCGATCGTGTCGAATGGAATGCCAGTTAGAACTTCGCTCAG
>JBGSHH010000116.1:0-2785 GCA_041752355.1 Pirellulaceae bacterium
CGCGCCGCCACGAGGCGGGAGTGTTTTTCCTCGGCAGCATGATCAACGGCCAGCGTCTTGTAGAGGATCTGGTCTTCTACGACGACCTCGATGCCAACGCGTATCAGACGGGCGTCTGCGTCTTGCATGCGCCCGCGTTCGCACGCCTCTGGTCGATTTGTCGGGAACGGAAACTCACCGTAGTCGCCGACGCGCACACGCACGGCGGTGTGGCGATCCAGAGTGAATCCGACCGCACCAATCCGATGGTCGCGCGATCAGGTCACGTCGCGATCATTGTTCCGAATTTCGCGATCGCGCCCGTGCCCATGGGGCAGCTTGGAATCTATGAGTATCAGGGGAACCACACGTGGTCTGATCGTTCGCCGCGCCGCACGTCGGGCTTTCTTTATGTCGGCCGGTGGAGCTGAACCATGGACACGCTCGACCACACAACACTGCACCGCACGGCCAAGTACTTCATGGATGCCGGCCGCGTGGCGACACATCAGGATGCGATGGCGCTATTGGGGACATTCGGGCTGGCTATCCGGATCACTCCAGCGGCAGCGGCACGTATCGACGGCCAGATCGCGCTGCTGACATTGGTCAATCTGGCGCGACGCACGTTTTTGGCAGGCGTGGAAGTCAGTGGAATTCAGGATGAACCGCTGCTCACGCGCATCGGCGACGGTGCAACACTCGCCGAAGCCGTCGCTGGCCTGGGTGGAATCGTGGCGAACACGGCACGCAGTGACTGGCCGATCGCGGTGATTGGCGACGAGGCAATGGCGGATCAAGCGGGATGGCGTATCGTCTGGGACGGATGGCGCGGCGGCGTCGTGCCGCTAAGCGAGGCAAGTGTCCGATGCGACGCAGACGCCCTCCCCTTGGCGCCAGCCATGGCAGCCGCGGCGTGTGTCGCGGAAGTGTTCGCGTTTCTTGCGGGCGATCACCCGATGGCAGGGAAGCGATCAGCCGGGCTTTCGCTGTGGCAACCCGGAAACGACTGGCTGCAGGCTGACGCTACCGAACCGGCGCTTGCGTATTTGCCATCGCGGTTGTGGCTCATCGGACTGGGCAATCTTGGGCAGGCCTACGCGTGGCTGCTCGCCTGCCTACCCTATAAACACGAAACTGGCGTGGAACTGGTGCTCCAGGATTTCGATCGGATCGCCGTGTCCAATGACAGCACGTCATTGCTCGCGAACAAGGACGTCGTGGGAAGACTGAAGACGCGGTGGGTCGCGGAATGGCTGGAGAAACGCGGATTTACTACGCAGATCGTTGAGCGCCGCTTCGGCGACTGGACGAAGCGTTGGTCCGAGGAGCCCGGCGTGGCCTTGTGCGGCACCGACAATGCGCTCGCGCGGTCCGCGCTTGAAAAGGCGGGTTTCGACCTCGTGATCGAGTCCGGTCTCGGCGGTGGTGCACAGAGTTTTCGCAGCTTCTCGATGCACAGCTTTCCAGGTTCACGACAAGCCGACCACATCTGGTCTGCGGCTGCCCCAGGGACGACCGAAGCCGATGTATCGGCCAACCCGGCTTATGCGGATCTCAAGGCGAAGGGCGTGGACCAGTGCGGTCTCGCGCAGCTCGCTTCCCGGACGGTCGGCGTGCCCTTTGTCGGCCTTGTGGCGGCTGGCCTGGTGGTGTCCGAGCTCTTGCGCCGGCTGCACGGCGGCGCGCCGCAAGAGCTCGTCTCCGGATCGCTTCTCAACCTTGAGGACATCGAGAGCCATAGCGGCACAGGCAACGTGTACGCACACGGCCACCTGCCCGTCGCCTAAGAGCGGCTCTTCACCTCCGCTGATTCACTGATGGCAGCGACGCCACCCATGCGCGTAACGCATCGGCGGGTATCAACGTCCTGCTGCCCAGCTTGATCGCCGCGAGCTTGCCGTCGGATATGGCCTTCCAGAGCGTCGTTCTCCCCACACTGAGAGCCTCGGCAGCTTCTTTCATCGTGTAAGTGATCTTCTCCGAGGGAATTGATGGCGGTCGCGGTGGTGAAGGCAGTGAAGGCGGTGGCGCGACCGGCTCGGGCACCGGTTTCTCCGGCGACTGATACGGGTCCAGGGCGATCAGCTCCAGCACATCGATTGCGGATCGCACGTGTCGATAGAACTCAAGGACACGCGCGTCCTTGCGCTTCATCTGCGACATCTGGAATGCGCCAAGACCTCCCATGGTATGCGCTTCTCCATCCTTGTATGTCGAACCTTCGACGATCCTAGAAAGCCAATCTGCCTTCCGACGTCACGCTGAACGTTCCCGCACGACGCTGCCTTTGCTCGTCTTGTCGATCTGAAAACCATTGGGGATGACGTTTTGAACAAGCTCGATGTGTGAAATCAAGCCTACTGCTCGGCTTTGGCCTACAAGATCTTGCAACGTCTGAAGCGCTTGATCGAGTGCGTGATGATCAAGGCTGCCAAAGCCTTCGTCGATGAAGATCATATCGAGGCGAATGCCGCCGCTAAGACTTTCTACGACGTCCGAAAGTCCCAATGCGAGTGAAAGAGCTGCTTGAAAACTCTCACCGCCGGAAAGCGTCGCCGTCGCGCGCGTGCGCCCGGTGTATAGATCGTGAACGACGATCCCGAGACCGCGCTTTGCGGCTCCCTTGGCACCCTCTTGCTCCCGTTGCAGCGTATAGCGGTCGCCACTCATGGGGCGGAGGCGCAAATTAGCCGCGCCGAGAACGCGATCAAACATCGCCGCAATCGCAAAGGTTTCGAGATCGATCTTGGCCTCGTTGTCGCCACTCATCGCCGCAGCGACGGCTCCGAGTGGACGGTCGGCC
>JBGSHH010000117.1:0-8680 GCA_041752355.1 Pirellulaceae bacterium
CTGATTCAACTAGAATGAGTATGACTGCGGAAGGTGCAGCGTGCGTGCGTCAATTGCGGCCTCACGAATAGACGTCAGTCCCTTTCATGCCTTTCGATACGTTGAGTATCACTGGCAACGTTTCGGCGCGTAACGCAGCCCGCAATACACTGCCGGTTGAAGCAACGAATAGTCTAAATGGGAACCTTGCTATGCCCGGATCGCGGCTGCGAAGCAAACCAAAGCGTGCACCGTTGAGTATCGAGGAGATCTTGCGCTGGGCGGATGATTGGTACGCGATTCATGGGACTTGGCCGAACATCAACTCCGGCCATATACCTGGCACTCTCGACGACACCTGGCGACGGATCGACGATTCTTTGCGAAAGGGATACCGAGAGCTCCCCAGAAAGTCAGACCTCAGCCTTGCCCGGCTACTGGAACGACGTCGTGGTGTCAGGAATTCAGAGTATCCACCTGATCTCACTGTGACGCAAATCGTTAAATGGGCCAGGGCCCATCACCGTAGGACGGGCGAATGGCCTAAGGAGAACAGCGGTCCTATCGCGTTCGCAGATGGCGAGACCTGGCTGGCGGTGGACATGTCGCTCCGAAAGGGGAAAAGAGGTTTGCCAGCGGGAAGTTCTCTCCCACGCCTGCTCGCCACGACTTGCGGCGTGCGCAATCCTCAACAGATTCCTCGATTCACAATCGCCATGATCCTACGATGGGCCGATGCGTACTACGCGTTGCATGGGAAGCGACCGACCAAAGCATCTGGCCCGATAACGGAGGCGGACGGCGAAACGTGGAACGCCGTTGATCGAGCGCTCAGTAGCGGACGTCGCGGACTGCCCGGTGGGTCATCACTGGCGAGTTTGCTGGAATCCCGCCGTACGCAGTGGGCGTCTCCAAGGTTCGGCAGGCGTGTTTCGCCACGATAGGCTCACGCTGTGGGATTGATGAGGCCAATTCTACCGGGACGAAACGAATGGTTCTCCTACCGCAAAGTCCGCGAGTTTGTCACTGGCCCGCAAACAGTGAGTGGCGGCGTAAATGTCCGACGGCATAAAACATGAACGTTTCGAGGTTTGCTTGGGTGGATCGTGGCAAACAGCAGTTGTCCTTTCTCCGGCGAACCAGCCGTCGTAAACTACACTTCCAGGTGACGGGCTACGCTTGTTTTGGCAACCGCGTGTCCGATGAACCGTCGCCTTGGCCCTTACCGATGCACTAGGCGGCCTGACCTCGTCCGCCCAATATCAATTCTTATGCGCTATCGCGGCCGAATCACCACCTGGAAGGATGATCGCGGATTCGGCTTTATTACACCAAGCGATCCAGGCGATCAGATATTTGTCCATGTCAGTTCGATCGTTAATGGCCGTCGAAGGCCGATCGAGAATGAGATCGTCACCTACGCCGTCAAGGTGGACCCGAAAGGCCGGCCGCAGGCACATGAAGTTTCATTCCGGAGCGACTGGTACTCCGTCTCGCCGTCGCTGGGGATCGCTGCCAGCTTCTTGCTGATTATCGCTGGCTGCGTGCTGTTCGAGAGACTGCCTTTTGCCGTGCTGTCGCTCTATTCCATCGCCAGCCTGATCACTTTCTTGGTGTATGCCGCAGACAAGGCGGCAGCTCAGCGGAATAAGTGGCGCACTGCGGAGAGCACACTACATCTTCTTGGTCTATGCGGCGGTTGGCCTGGTGCCCTTATCGCCCGACACGTCTTCCGTCATAAGACTCGGAAGAAGTCATTTACCGTTTTATTCTGGGGCACCGTCGCTATCAACTGTGGAGCACTCTTATTGGCTTCGTTTCCTGCGAGCCGGCAGTTCTTCGTGTCACTCTTTTTGCTGATCTTGTCGTAGTCGCGTCGTGGGCAAGTGTTAGCTCACGCCGCTCCGGTGCCGCAATCGTGGCTCACGATTGAGCAGTTCGTCCGACCGACCATTGTCAGTTGATCGCCGCAATCCGCGACCGAACCTCACTGTAAAGTTCAGGTGGCAGCGGCCCCTTCGTCGCCGCCGACACGTTCTCCGCCAGATGCGCGGCATTGACGGTCCCCACGATCGCCGTGTGGCAATGCGGATGGGACAGCGTAAAGCGCAAGATCAACTCAGCACGCGTCATATCGGCGGGGAGCACCTCGTCGAGCTTCGCCCTTTGCCAGGCATCATTCAGGGCGGGACGTTGAATCTCGGCATCCGGACCGCCTTGGGCAACACCGCCACGGATGATGATGCCGGCACCAGTCTCGGCCGCGCGCGTCATGAGATCATGGTGCTCGGGCGCGAGACACGAGTACGGAATTTGAAACGTGTCGAATACGCCGAGATCTATCAGCGCCGGCAGTTCCGGCAGCGAACTGGAAACGCCTAGGAAACGAATCAGTCCCTGATCTCGAAACGATATCAACAAATCAATGAGACCGGAACGCTGCAGCGTATCAGTGTCGCCGCCATGAAACTGCAACACGTCGATGTAGTCGGTTCGCAGTCGGCGGAGACTGGTCTCCAGGTTGCGCTCGACGACATCCTTCTCCCAGACATGAGCGATCTCCAAATGATCGGCATGTTGCGTGTAGGCACAGCCGCACTTGGTGGCCAAGTAGAACTCGCCGCGCCGCGAACCGATATAGCGGCCGATACGCTCCTCGCTGAGCCCATAGTCCGGCGCAGTATCAATAAAGTTGATGCCAGCGTCGAGCACCGCGTTGAGGAAGCCGTCCGCTGCCTCGTCGCTGGCGACGCGCACGCCCCACGTCTTTGGCCCACGCAAGCCCATGCTGCCGTATCCCAGCGGCGTGACTTCCAAACCCGTTCGTCTGAGGATGCGTTTTTTCATGGTGTCTGTTGCCGAATAAGGGAGTTTGAGCCTCAGACTTTCCTCAAGAGACAGCCAGCTTAGTCATTCCACGGCGCGAAATCATCTGCAAACAATGGTTTCAAACGGAACTGCGGCAATGCTTTCCGCGTTTCCCCGCTGCCGATACTGCGTACGGTTCGGATGAGCGCAGAGATTTCGGAAATGGCCGATTCGACGGCGGGTCGATCCGCCCGAGGCGTTTGTCTCTGGATGCCAGCGAGGCGCTGCCTGATCAGTCCAAGTTCGCTCGCAATGTCGTCGCGCCGGCGATGAATAGAGGGCATGTTCGCCATGTTTGTAGCAAAGCCGGCTGTTCGTGCCTGCGCTTCCGCAACAATGCGCTAAGGCTCTCCTTCCATTCGAGTCTCTTCGTTCCTCAGAGCCTCTCCTTTACAGTCGAGGGCCTAAGCGAAAGTTTCCGGCTCCGCCGAAACTTTGCGCATGCTTCCTTCTGGCTGGTACTCACACAACTGGTCGGGAGCAACTGGTCGGGAGCAAGCGACCAACTCTCCATAAACGTTTATAGCCATAATCACTGAATAAGCCCGGCGATTGTGGCCTTTTCAAATCCTAGGTCTCTGGCGGGCTCGCTGGTGCGATTGAGCCCTCCAGATGACACTCCAGTCGTCTCGGTGGCCTCCGACGCGTCTGCGGGGCCATTTTGGGCGTCTGGCGCGATGTGGCGAGCGTAGCCTGGACGCCATCGGCCAGGATCGTCAGCGCCCCTAGCACCAGATAGATGATGATCACCGCCCACGTGGCAGCCGTCAGTATGTCCGTGGGCCGCATATAGGGCATCAACCATCAGCGTACATACATCCTCATCGCAAGGTCCGCACCGCACTTCGTCGTCATCAGAAATCTCAGCACCCTTCGCCTACGCGATTATGAAAGCTATCCTTGCTCAGCAACAAGAAGTCAACGTCCTATCGGTAAGGCGCGGCCGTGGCTAAGAAGAATCCCAAAGTCGAGGCAGCTATCGAACGGCTGAAAGTGTTTCACCGACTGGGCCGGTTGGCAGCCAAGAAGACGCAGAGCTCCGGCCAGAACCGAAAGCTGGCTGCCTTTGCTCAAGGCCAGGGATACTCCGTCGCCCACGTCCATAATGCCATTCGCTTTTGCACGCTTTACAGCCGTGATCAGCTCCAGGCACTGTGCACTGAGATGCGGCGGACCAACAGTGCTTTGGGAATCGGCCATATCCGCGAGCTAATCCAGGTGCCTAAGACGGCGGATCGCAAGAGCTTGCAGCAAGAAGCGCTGAAGCATGGCTGGTCGGTGCGAAAACTCCAGGCCATTCGGCTTGCGCGGTTTCCGGCAAACCGTAAAAAAGACCGCACAGGAAATGATGATGACAAGAAGCGTCGTCGTCGCGGTAGGCTGCCGCGTCGGCCAAGCTCGGTCGAGGAAGCCTATGACACCATCGCGGATCGGGCAGAGTCCCTATGCAAGTTTGCCGATGTGATTCGCTTTAGGGCAGAAGACGAAGAGGAGCTGACTCTCGACGAGAATATCCAAACGCAGCTAAAAAACGTCGTCGGCCGTTTGAAAAAGCTGGCGGATGGCATCTGGGTTATCAGAGTAGTTCAGACAGCTACGAAGGGCGGCAAGTCCAAGCCTCCGAAGAAGCGCGATTCCAAGTCTTCCAAGAAGCGCGGCAAGCGCGAGGCTTCCAAGGCATCGAGTCATGCAAAACGCGGAGCCAAGCACACTCGACGACGGAGGAAGTGAGCGTCGCGGCACGAGAAAATAATCATGGCGCTGCAAACTCAATGCGGCTGGCTAGGTTTTCCGCAAGTCGCAAGCAGGACCATAAGACGGTGCGTCTTCGTGGTAGGCTGCCACGCCAGCCAGGTATCGTGCGGCAGATCTACGCGGGATCGTCTCGAAAGTCCCACCAGCGAATCGGCGTACTGGCTCCAGTGCCACTCGCGATATCCAAAACTCGCTTTAGCGCCGCCACCCGCTTGATAATTCCGCCAAGCACGATTCGGCTATAGGTGCGCCCGTACAACGCCGTCCCTGCTTTAACGATACGCTTTCTGATTTTTCGATAGGCGTTATGTTGTCGGTCTTCATGCGCATATGCCTCATCGGTCGCTATGGACTCGACGAGAACCTCCAGGTGCTCAGCAGCGAAGCGTACCTGCTCTTTCGCAGGTGTTTGGTCAAGCACATCTTGATAGCGGGGGTCAACACTCAGGAAGCTCTCCCGAACGAGTTGGCGTTCGCTCGACGATAGTTTGACATATAGCGCTTTTCCGCCTAGGGATTCATAGTTGGTCATAATCAAGTCCAAGTGTTGAATGTAGCACTGAGTTAACGGCGTACAGAGATACATCACCCGCCCGAAGTGCCATCGGCAGGTTCGGCCGAATCAGGAAATTGAACGTCACCGCAGGCATGGGGAGACTTTTTTAGATTCTGCTGGCCGACTGCGGGCTCCTCACAGGATCGCCGAAAGCCGGAATAACCCGGCACCTCAGCTGTTCGCGACATCAGCCACTTATTAAGGGCGGGAATCAGGTCTACGAGCATCAGCCCAGCTGCGATCGAGAGCGTCGCAACCTGCAGGATGAGGCCCCAATGCCGTCGGCGCTGGATCGCTGGTGGTAACAGTCGATTCACTGTCTTTCGCATCCAGATACTCCCTATATGAGGCAGCTAGTTATCGGCAACGACGTTTAAGTGCATCGCCGAGCGCTTACGCTTCGCCGTCTTCGAGTTCTTGTCGGTCACCGCTGGCCGGATAAGCTGGCGAATTGTCGCAAGGGTTCGCAGAGCACTTTGATAACGACGCTCCGCAGCCACCTTTTGCTTGATCACCACGTTGGCTTCCGCCGGCGGAAGCTTGGTGACATCCGGATATCGCAAATCCATGAGATTAACCATCAGCCAACCAAGTACAACTCGATCGACCGCTAAGCGAGTTATTTCACACCTCGATCTCTCCAGTAGTGACTGCCGTAGCGTACTTAGCTTGGAGCTCACCAATTCCTTGGTGGTGATGTTGCCCGGCGCGATTGACGCGCAAAGCGCTTCCTCCACCATGCCGGCCAAGTCGCCGAGTTTGTCGCCGATGCCGGGGTTTGCCGCCAGCGTCGCCCGTAGTTTTGCAAGCGCCGCTGGATCGCCATCATTGGCCTTCTGCGTTAAGGCCCAGAACTGATCACGGTCGATGTCTGCGACAATGACGTCACTTCTTTGATCACTCACGTCTGCGTCTCCATTCGGATCGTTTGTGCTTGTGGTAACCGCGAGCTACTAACTCCGCATGCAGGTACCTTTCGAGCTGTCGATCCGCATCGACAACTCGCTGCACACTGGTCAGTAATGTTGTGATGCGACACTCGACCTCTTTCTGATGCCGGTGGCGCTCGGCTTTGCGCTCGGCGACTTGCTCTGCAGCCAGTGCCGCTGCTGGACCCATGCCAAAATAATGCCTCTGAAATCCACTCGGCGTGCGAACGGTGAGGTAGAACGCTGACTTTCCATTGCGAATTTCGTAGCCCACCGTGTGTCACACCCTTATTCTTTGCCCCGCAGGTGATTGAGTCTACGAAACTTGAACTGCGGCACGAAGCCCAATCGGATTTGCAGTGGCTGTCAACTGCAAATCCAATGGCTCCGAGACCGAGCAAGTCTTCACTTCTGAGGTAAGGCTTTCTGCGTTCATTAACCGCATGTTGAGCTCAGATAATTGGAGTGTTCGCTCTTTGGAAAGGATGGGCGGCAACAGCAACGATTGGATGTTCCAGTAGAGCCACCTCTCCTTGCACGTTGGCGGGAAGTCCGTAAACCATCCTGTATCTAAATAGTCGTAGTTCCCCTTTCCACTCGCGACCAGATCGTCGATTAACACCTGCATGACAACCGAGCCGGCATTGAAGCCGAAAAAACTCCAAACCTTTGCTACGTCGCGACCTGTCCATTGCGTCCCGAGTTGCAGCACATAATTGTTGATCCAGCTTCGCGCACGGAGCTTGTCGCGAACTTGAAAAAACAGTGCCTCGTACCCTGCCACTGTGTCCTCGCTGAGTTGCTCGGCGGCGGCAATCTCCGCGTCGGACTGCTTGGCGAGGATGCGGGCCTCGACTGCCCACCGCTGGGGACCGTCGGTTTGCCACAGGTGATATGCCTCGCGTATCGCATGCCACTGACGACGATGACGCGTGGTGAGCGCGAAATCCTGGTTCTCCTCCGATAGTCCGGACGCCCGCACCAGTCGAGCTGCTTCGCACGACCAGTAGCCGTCAAACCTTTCGAGCGGCCGCTCGCCAGTTCGCATGCAGCGCAGCGCAAACTGCCAGCCCCACTGTGGCGAGCGGCCAGGATCAAATCGGCGGACCTCTTGGCGAAGGTGTCCTTGGGAAATGTGTCTTGGCATGGATGACTCCTATCTCTGTGATTCCAACAGCGTGTTTGCTGCAAATACAGCATGTAGGCAAATGCCTCGCGGCAGAGCGAGTTGAGAAGGGCACGCAACATCGGCACGTCCGCAGCAGTTCGACGAACGTAGCCGCAATTTCTGCCGCTGCTGCTTAGGGACAAGTAGTCCAATGTAAGGTGGCTTCGGGGTCCAGAGGTTCGGGGGCAGGCGAGGGCGGCCGAGGTGACTTGCGATGCACTCGGCCGCCGCAACATGACCGAGAAAAACTTCTGCACTTAGGTCGCGTTGGCGAATGCGGGTTTCTTCTTGCGACGCTTGATGATCAAGGGCTTCGTCGCGACGACATTGCTACTCGTCGCAAGCTGTGGCGACTGCCATGTCTTAGCGAGTCGGCTAAGCAATCGCGAAAGTAACTCCACGCGTAGATGGCGATGCCGATCGTTGTGCTGACCCTTACCCGAGAATACAAACCCCTCGTCCTCTGTTGAACAGTCGAGATCATGAACAACAAGCGGACCTGTTTTGAGCCAGGGCCAACGGCACACCAACCCAAAGGGCACGTGCTCCGACGAAGGCAGTCGCTCAGCTCGCAACTTGTCGTAGTAATAAACGAGCGATGAATTGAAAAACTTCCCGGCAAACAATTCTCCTACTGTCAGCTTGAACGTCTTCATGTGTCGCCGCACAAAGAGCGGTGCGAAGGCCATCGGAAATGGGATGTCATGCGACTTCATCACCTGCTGAAAGCCTTTTAAGGTTAAGCGAGGCTCGCCCTTCTTATAGGCTGCGACCTCAGCCTTGATCGGCTCCAGCGTTTTGAACACCTGAAAGATGCTTTCCACCGCCTCGGCCTCGAACACAGTCGCCTTCGACAAGTATTCGATCGACAGAGCGTTCACCTCTAGCAGATCATTGTTGTACGTTTCGGACATGACGCAGGTCCTTTCAAAATGATTAAGGAAACGAAAACTGAATTCACGCATGCGTACCACCCTGGACCGCCCATTTAAAAAGGCGCGTCGTCAGGGCCGGCCAACGGCCAAGGCTCTGGTCGCTTCGGTGGGATTGCATTTGCGTTGCGATGGATGGCTCTTGCCCACAGCCGCGTGGCCTGATGACACCAACTCTTCACCGCCTTGCGGCGAAGAAGGAATCTCTGTGGTGCAGCGCGTGTGACTGCCTGCGTCAGCCGTGCGTGCATCGCGCCAACGTCGTCTAGCTCGGCACAGGCACCGTAGTGAGTGACCCAGCCGCGCAGGACCGAGAAGACATTGGTTTCTTGGTGAACCGCGCGAACAAGTTGCTCGTCTAAGTGATTCCAGGCGTCAGCGGGAATGTTGACGACGAGCCGATTCGCATCGTTGACGTGGCAGTCGTATCCGAGCCAGGTAGCCCGCTCTTGATGTAAATCAACGATGCAGGGTTCGTCCCGGTTCTTGATGG